>JAOQAP010000177.1 GCA_025963465.1 Flavipsychrobacter sp. | reverse complement strand
GATGCTCATACAACTGCATAAAGAAGACAGAGCAGCTAGCGATATTCTGAAAAAGATAGAGTATGAATTGGATATTGAGGAGTCGAGGATCAGCGAGCAGATGAGACGGTATTGATAATGCTTCTATAATGTAAAAAGGCGACAGACTCAGAGTCCGTCGCCTTTTTACATAAGTATCAGTTTTATTAGTGTAATCCTTTCTCGCCTAAGTATCTTTCGGCATCAAGAGCAGCCATACAACCACTACCCGCAGCGCTTACTGCCTGGCGGTATATTTTATCCTGCACATCCCCGCAGGCAAATACACCTTCGATATTTGTTTTTGTGGAATCCGGTTGAGTAATGAGGTAGCCCTGATAGTCCATATCCAGCATGCCATTGAACAGGCTTGAATTTGGCTGATGGCCTATGGCTACAAAGTATGCTTTCAGCGGAATGATGCTTTCTTCATTGGTCTGGTTGTTGCGGATCTTTACGCTATCAACTTTATGGTCACCCAGTATTTCTACCGTGTCTGTGTTCCAATATACTTTTATGTTCGCTGTTTTGAATACCCGCTCCTGCATTACTTTGCTCGCCCTCATTTCACCACGCCGAATGAACATATGCACGTTGCTGCACAGTTTTGACAGGTATAATGCCTCTTCACAGGCTGTATCTCCTGCACCTACTATGGCCACTTCCTGGTTTTTAAAGAAGAACCCATCGCAAACTGCACATGCAGAAACGCCATGGCCATTCAGGCGTTGCTCTGATTCCAGTCCCAGCCACTTGGCTGACGCCCCTGTAGCTATGATCACTGAGTCAGCTTCTATCCATTTTTCTTCGTCCACTTCTATTTTGAACGGGCGTACTGAAAGGTCTACCTTAGTTACCATACCCCAGCGTATATCGGCGCCCATGCGCTGTGCCTGTTGTTCAAAATCAACCATCATCTGCGGGCCCATGATGCCATTAGGGTAGCCCGGATAATTTTCTACATCAGTGGTAATTGTCAACTGGCCACCCGGCTGCAGACCCTGGTATAAAACCGGTTTTAGATTTGCACGTGCTGCATATATGGCCGCAGTATATCCTGCGGGGCCTGATCCTATTATAAAACAATGTACTTTTTCTGTTTCGTTTACTTCGCTCATTTTATTTACTGTTTGTGTATCCTTAGCCTCATACTTTTAGTGCCGCGGTAATAAAAAATTGTCCTTTCAAAACTTAAAGATGCAAAAAAAAATGGAATTTTACATCTGGTAGCTACTGGTTTATAGTTATCTGCTATACTTAATGAGGCACTATTATTGTTTTCAGTATGCTGCCGTAACCTGCCCATACGCCAAGTGCGCCATTAGAAATATTTGAGGTAGTATTTATTGGCGATGCAAAGGGGTTACCAACTGCATTGGCAGCAAACTGGTCTGTGTTCCAGAATGTATATACTCCTTTGTCTATCTCGCACCATTTCAGCGTCACGGTATCGCCGGGGTAAAAATACCTGAGCGAATCACCGTTTGCATCGACAGTATGTTCATACCCGGCTATCAGCGATATATTGCTGATCACTTTTCCGTTCACTATCTCATCACTGAAAATGCCTACAGGGTAAAATCCCTTCCCATTTCTTTGAGTATAATACCGCACATAGTTGCCTGGTGTATCCGGGTCAGTATAATTTGCAAAGAGCTGCTGTGCATTACCCGGAGTTTTATCGTTTTTAAATTCCGGTTCTGCAAACCAAAGAGTGTCTACATCTTTCGGAGCGGGTATCTTTGTTACAGAAGTATAGGTGTTCCCGTTGCTGGTAACTGTAAGTGTATATGATTTGCCTATTTCGCCAACGAACAGGTTGGAGAAATTTGCTGTATCAATAGTATATGCATAGAATTTACTACCTGCAGTATCCAGAGAGTATTCTCTTAAGGTCATTGTCTTGCTGCCATTTGATACAGTAACTACAGCATTATGTATAAAACTTTTTTCCAGTGATTTAAGGTCAATGTTGGAGAAAAAGCTAAGAGTAGATGTAAGCAGAACAAACGGAGGCTGGCCGTTCTCTATTTGGCCTTCTACTACTATCTGTGTAGGCGATGTACCAAGATCAATATGAACTTCCTTTTGACAGGAGGTGAGTGTAACAATAATTAATCCAATGATCAGTAATTGTAACCTGGAAAATGAAGCTGCTATATGGCGCATAAAAAAGGGCATCCGTAATTAGGGCAAAAGTACGCAATTTATAGGTTGGACACCTATGACGTTATAGTCAGTTTATATACTTACCGTCAGGCGTATACATAACAGGTAAAAGCCGGTGGTTTTTCTCGAAATAATCATATTGCGGCCTTAATTCGCTCCAAAACTGCATTTTAGGCACATCTTTAGCAAATTCATGGTTCAGGTAGTTGATTCCGTTTTTATTAAGCCGGGTGGGATATATATGTACCGGAATATTCACTTGTCCGTTTATGCGTGCATTGAGGCATACCGTGTATATCTCCTGGATGCCTTCGTTTGTCATAGGCATGCAGCCTATGGTCACACAGCCGCCATGAATGAAAATATCGCCACCAAGCCTAGGTTTGCCCAGCGCGGCATCTGAAAAGTTAGGATAGCTGAGCTGTAGCGACAGCAGGTATTCGCTTTTAGGATTAAAATCTTCTATAAAATAAAACCCTTCCGGTATTTGCCGGTCACCTTCTGTACGCTTCGGCCCCAATAAACCCGAAACAGCACAAATATGATATGTTTTTATCAATTTATATTCACTAGTCTCATTGTTACGTGCCCAGAGTTCCATTTCATTTTGTGACTTGAATGCCCGGATATATATATCCTTTGGCGGATAGGCCATTCCTTTCTTTTTGAATTCCTGGCTAAGCACATCATTATATTTTTTCCATGCATCTGTAACGCGTGAAGAAGATAGTTGGGCATTTTTAAAGTCCTGGTCTTCCGTTTGTGCATATAATGAACAGGAAGACAAGAAAGCAATGAGGACTACTAATAATTTGATTCCCGCTTTTTTTATTATTACGTTATGCATACAGAATAGTAACAAATATATAGTAACATTTCTGAAACTTATCTTAAAAAACAAAACCCCGGGATGCCCGGGGTTTTGTTTTTAATTAGGATCTGACTTAGTGAGCAATCTGTATTTTGCTATTGTAGTTTATTGATTCTGAATTTACGCTGATCATGTATGTGCCGCTTGCAAGGTTTGACAGGTCGATCTGTTTGCTGCCAGTGCCTTGTGTCATGGTGATATTCGTATTGTATACCTCACGACCTGTAATATCAGAGATACTGACATTGCCTTTTTCAGTTACTGTTTCGTTCCATAACAGGTTGATATTACCGTTAGATGGGTTAGGGAAAACTATAACCGAAGCAATTTCAGTTTTCGGACTACCAACAGCGACTGTAACAGGGGTAATAGTATGAGATAAAGTATGCTGGATGAACTTAGCTGATGTTACTGATGTTGTAGATGATGTCAGTGTAATACCGTCATAGCGTGTGGTCAGGTAACCGTCTGCTTCAGGGTGAACATAATATGTGCCTAAAGGAATATTGATAAATGTATAATTGCCTGAAGCATCAGTTTTGGTTTGCTGCATCATGGTACCGGTAGTAGAATTCACAAGGAACATACGCATTCCTTTCACAGGTGCTTCACCGGCGGTGCCTTTATTAGCGCCGGAGTAAACACTGCCACCTATAAAACCAGGACCTGCAGGTACTACACCGTATGTCATTGTGATATCTTTATTCAGATCTGCTATGCCAGAAGTATGGTACACAACATTAGCTGCATGCCAGTAGAAACTGCTGGTATGATAGGTAGGCATATAGCCTGTAAATGATGACAGCGTATCGTAGCCTGCTGCCTTGATCCTGAATGAATCGGTTGGCATGCCTGAAAATTCGTAATAAGAACTTGGACTGCCATAAACATAGCTTACTACAGAGTCGATAGCGGCAAGAATATGTGTCGTTGGGTCGTAGGTAATAAGGTACACGGTAAGCGGGCCATAATACGGAACCCCGGTGAATAACACATTGCCTGAAATGCCACCAAATGGAGCTACCGAAACTACCTGTGTTGCATATACGATACCACTACACCCACTTACGCCATATGATATTGTAGTTGTACCTGTAGAGATGCCTGTGAATGTGCCGGTAGTGGCATCTATGGTACCTACACCGGGATTGCTGCTGCTCCATGTACCACCGTAAGGGTACGAGCTGTAATAATTAGGTGCCCCTGTATAAACGCTGCCGGGGCCGGAAATAGGACTAACAGAAACGGTTGGATAATCAACAAAGACCATTTGAGTTGCACTTCCGAGACCGCAGCTGCCACTTACAGTATAGCTGATGGTAACATAACCTGAGCTAAGGCCCATCACCACACCACCTGAGGTAACTGTAGCCAGCGTAGTGTTGCTGCTGCTCCAGGTTCCACCAGGTAAGGCGTCTGATAATGTTATTGAAGAGCCCGGGCAAACAACATAGGGACCGGTAATTGTGTCTACGAAAGTTGTTGTGATAGTTACTGTAGTGACAGCGCTGCAACCACCCGGCATTTCGTAGCCAATCAATTCATACCCTCCATTTACACCTGTAACCACACCTGATGTTGACCCAACGGTTGCATAATAGCCTCCGTAAGATACCCATGTACCACCAGGTGTTGCATCAGCCAATGTTATAGTACTGGATACGCAAAATGGAACACTTCCACTTATTGCGGCAGGTATAGGATCTACGGTAATTACTGTGTATACATCAACACCCGAAAGTGAATAGGTAATTGTGGCGGTGCCGGGAGTTATACCTGTTACATCTCCATAATGCGGAGGGATGCCGACAATTGTAGCTACAGATGTATTGCTACTACTCCATGTGCCACCGGGTGATAAGGAGTCTGCCAGGGTAATTACTGAACCTGCACAAACACCTGTAGGGCCTGTAATAGGTGTAAGGGCATGAGATGCGAATGATAAAAATGACGCAAATAGCGTGAGAATAAATAACTTTTTCATGATTGATAAATTTTGATTGTTACTTGATAAAAAGGTACCTGATTATTAGACGGGTTTTGTTAGTGAAATGTTTGTGTTTTTATCAAATATTTTTTATTAATTAAAAGTAATAATTAACTGTATAGTGTTAAAATACAAATAGTCCCGTAAATAACGGGACTATTTGTAAGAATTAAATTAAATTCAATTAATGTGCTATTTGTATCTTGTTATTGTAGTTAATTGAACCTGCATTTACATTGATCATGTAAGTGCCGTTAGCAAGGTTTGAGAGGTCAATTTTGGTAGCACCTGCACCTTGTGTCATGCTGATAGTTGCGTTATACAATTCACGACCGGTTACATCCGTTACGCTTACTGTACCTTTTTCTATAGCCACTTCATTCCATGAAATGTTTATTGAACCGTTAGATGGATTAGGGAAAACAGAAACAGAAGATAAAGAAGGTATAACATTGTTTGCATTCAACTCAATGTTTGGTGTGATCGTCATAGAGATCGTATGCTGTACAAAGCTCGCCGTTGTTTTAGACGGAGCGCCGCTTGTAAGGGTAATACCTGCATATGGAGTGGTCATGTAGTTAAGTGCTTCGGGGAATATCTGGTAAGTACCTAATGGCAGATTAGAGAAAGCATAATCTCCTGAACCATCAGTTACAGTTTTAGCCATATTTCCTGAACCGTCTATTGCATACATTGTTAATCCTGCAGCACCCGCGCTTGTACCTTTATTAGCACCCAAACTAACATTACCGCCAATAAAGCCCGGACCTGGTACCATTGTACCATATATCATTGTTATATCCTGGTTGATATCCGATGTTCCGGATACGTGTGGAAGAACTGTAGCTGCGTACCAGTAAAAACTGCTTGTGTGATAAGTAGGAATATAGCCCAGTAAGCCGATCGTAGGGGTATCTATTGCGGCTTTCATCCTGAAAGAATCAGTAGGAACACCTGAAAACTGGTAGTATGCGCTGCTTCCTGTACTGTAAACTATAGTAGAATCGTATGCTTCAAGGTCAAGCAAACCCGGATCGTAAGTGATCAGGTAAACTTTTACAGCACCGTAGTAAGGAGTGCCTGTGAACAAAACGTGACCTGAGATACCATCAAAAGGATTTACTTTAATTGCCTGTGTAGCATATGCCGGCCCGCTGCAGCCACTTACTGTATAAGAAAGTGTAGCTGTGCCAGCTGCAACGCCACCCCATAAACCGGTAGTAATATCAATAGTTCCTACAGAAGGATTGCTGCTGCTCCATGTACCACCCGGTACAGCATCATATACTGTAGCTGTAGCGCCTGCAGTTAAAGTGAATGTTCCTGAGATAGTGCCGGGGCTGGTAGTAGATGTAATAGTTACAATTTTAGTACCTACGGTTGTACCGCAAACGCCTGTAGTAGTGAAGCTGATAATAGCTGTTCCTGAAGCTACACCGTAAAGGCTGCCTCCGCTTGATATAGTTGCAACAGTTGTATTGCTGCTGCTCCATGTTCCGGTATATCCTGCAGAATCAGTAAGTGTAGAAGAAGCACCAACACAAAGGGTAGAAACACCTTTTATAGCAACTATTGGTGTATTAATTACGGTAAGAGTAGTTGCAACGCCGCAACCCGATGTGATGGTATAACTAATTGTAGTCACTCCGGGGGCAACGCCGGCTGCCACGCCTGATGTAGTACCGATCGTTGCAACATATGTTGCAGTGCTGCTCCAGATACCACCCGGTGTTGCATCTGTAAATGTGGTGCTTGTCTTAGGGCATATTGATGATGCGCCGCCGCCTATAGCTGCAGGAGCTATAGCTACTGTGATAGGAGACGTAACATAAGTAACTAATGTGTAGGTAATAACAGCACTACCTGCAGTTATACCAGTTACTTCACCGGTTACAGGATCTATTGTAGCTACAGAAGTGTTGCTGCTGGTCCAGACCCCGCCGGAAGTAGTATCAGACAAGGTTACTTTAGCGCCAATACATACACCCTTATGAGGATAAATAGGGGTCAGGGCAAATGCAGAAATTGATAAGATAACTGCTAATAAGGTTAAAGAGAAATTTTTTTTCATGCAAATTTTTTTAATATTTTTTTTAGGTTTCCTGATATGCATATACTGCGTTACTTATATAGGCGTATTATTCAGGAAAATTGTTAGTAAATGTTCTTTATTTTTCATAACTAATTTTAAAACAAATAAAAACTCCCGCAATGTTACGGGAGTTTTTATTTATATGGTAATATGTAATTTATTTTTGGATCATTAATCTGTTGCTGATATTAATGTTTGCTGACTTGATGGTTACAATATATAAGCCATTTTTCAAGCCTGACAAAGATACCTGTACCTGGCCTGAAGCATCATTAATATCCACAGGAGTATTTAATACCTCACGTCCTACAACATCTGTTATTATCATATTAGCAGTTTCTGTCGCCTGTCCATCCCATTTAATATTAATGTATCCGCTGGCAGGGTTAGGGAATATGCTGATATCTGAGCTGTAGGTGATCGCGGTAACTGCTGTCGGTACCGGACTGATCGTCATTGAGCTATTATCTTGTCTGAAATTAATACCGCTTGCTGTTTCTGATAAGCTGCTGATATTAATAACCGCCGATGCAGTTGTAGTATAACCGCTTGCACCAGGGTAAACTATATACCCGCCGTCGCTTAATCCTTCGAATGAATAATCGCCCTCAGCATTTGTGGAAGTAGCTGCGATAGTGATATTAGTATTATCCTTTAATTCAACATTCATTCCAACAACTGCCATTTCACCTGATGTGCCTTTAGCACCGCCGGTTGTTATCTTTCCGCTGATCTTGCCCGGAGGAGCAGGAGTAACAGTTACTGTTTTATAAGCTGCACAAGAGCCCAGGATATAGTAGATATTGACTACTCCTGAAGCAACGCCTGTAACAACACCTGCAGAACTGATGGTAGCAATACTGGTGCTGCTGCACAGCCATGTACCACCCGGAACAGCATCACTTAAAGTAATGGTTGATCCTGCAACAACCGTTGATGGGCCGGAAATAGACGAAGGAGCCGGATTAACAGTTATAGAGTGTGTAGCGCTGCAACCACCAACTGTGTAAGAAATGGTAACAACACCTGCTGATACTGCAGCCACTACACC
>JAOQAP010000171.1 GCA_025963465.1 Flavipsychrobacter sp. | reverse complement strand
AGGCTCACAATCAGGGTTCACTTATGACCTGTACAGGAATAGCTTACCAACACCTGTATCTGCTATAGGTACAGGATCATCGGTTGACTTTGGCGAACAAACGGCTGCCGGTGTTTATCTGGCATCTGCAACAAATCCAGTGACAGGCTGTAAGAGTATGATGATGGGTAGTGGTACAGTAAATGTAAACCCGGTACCATTAGCGTTTGAAGTAAAGGGCGGTGGTAAATACTGCACAGGATTTGGTGGTATAGCAGTTACCCTGGCAGGTTCTGAAAATGATGTGAACTACCAGTTATACAACGGGCTCGCTATGATGGGCTCACCGGTAGGTGGCACAGGATCCGGCATCACGTTCGGATTGCAGACAATGGCTGGCACTGCATACACAGTACGTGCTACCAACAACACAACACATTGTGCAAGCGATATGACCGGCAGTGTGAGTGTAACACCTGTAGCACCGATAGTACCATTGGTAGCGATAGACAGTGCAGATGGTACGGCTTGTGTAGGCGATGTAATACTTTATGTAGCGCATCCTACAAACGGCGGTACCGCACCAACATATACATGGAAAGTGAACTCAGTAGTTGTGTCAACAACCGGTGACAGGTATATGAACATACCTGCTACAGGAGATGTTGTAAGTGTGGAGATGGTGAGCAACGAAATGTGCGCATTAACGGCACCTGTAACAGCATCTATAAAGATGACATCGATACCATATGCAACACCAACAGCATCTGTATCGGTAGCTCCGGGTACTGCAGTATGCCAGGGTACACCTGTTCATATGACAGCAACCACGACAGTAGAGGGTGCTAAGCCGGGCTACTCATGGATGAAGAACGGCGTGTTCGTAGGTAGTGGCACAAGTTATACTTATACACCAACGAACGGTAATGATAAGGACGTGATCGTGTTCATGCTGCGTAGTGATTACCGCTGCCGCGTGAAGACAGATGATACTGTGTTCAGTGATCCTGTAGTGATGACAGTAGATACAGGTATAGCACCTAAGTTCGAGATCACTGCGTCGTTTGGCCCGATAGGTAGTGTAGGCCAGATAGATACATTCACAGTGACAATAGATAAAGATCCGCTGTACCAGAAGTATAGCTATACCTATCAGTGGTATATAGAAGGTACCGCAGTACCAGGTGCAGACCAGCCCGTGTATATAGACCATGGCGTATATAACAATGATGTAGTAAGCTGCCAGGTAACGAAACTGGGTGCATGCGGCAACCAGTCTACGACACATGAGACGACAGTTGTACTGAAGAATGTAGGTACACAGCAGGTGCTGAAAACTATAGGCGATGTGAGTGTGATACCAAACCCGAACAAGGGCGAGTTCACGGTGAAGGGAACTATAGGCAACAGTAATGAAGCGGTATCTTTAGAGATCACGAACATGCTGGGACAGACCATATACACGAGCAATGCAATGACGCATGATGGTACCCTGAATGAACACATAAAGCTCAGCAATACAATAGCCAATGGCATGTACCTTCTGAATGTACGTTCAGGAAACAGCGCAAACGTATTGCATATCGTAATAGAGCAATAGAACTAATAAAAATCAATATAAGCAAAGGGCCGGTATATACCGGCCCTTTGCTTATATATCTGAATGAAAATAATCAGCTGTTTACTTTATTAGCTGTTGCCTCTTTTGTGGCTTGTGCCATATCGCGAATGAGTAGCGGATCACGCTCAATGGCGTTGCCTACAACTATAATGTTTGCTCCTGCATTACAGTTCTCATATACTTTTTCAGGAGTAAGGATACCCCCGCCCACGAATAGCGGGATATCGATATGGCTGCTTACTTTACGTATCATCTCTTCAGAAATGGGCCTGCGTGCACCACTGCCTGCATCCATGTAAATGATATGCTTTCCCTGCAGTTCGCCTGCCCATGCTGTGCATAATGCTATTTCCGGCTTATCGGCAGGTATAGGCATTGCATTGCTCATATAGGAAACTGTGGTCTGCACACCGCCGTCAATGATCATATAGCCGGTAGAGATCACCTCGAGCCCGCTGGCTTTAACGGCAGGAGCGGAGGTGACATGCTGGCCAATGAGCAAATCAGCATTGCGACCTGAGATCAATGAGAGGTATAACAATGCATCAGCATAAGGGGTAACCTGCGCCGGACTGCCCGGAAACAATATGACCGGTATATCACTTTCGGCTTTGAACCGTTGAATGCACAATTCCATCTGGTGTGCCATAAGCAGGCTACCGCCCATAAGCAGGTAGTCGACACCGGCATCATTGCACAGGCGTGCCATATACTGCATATCCGCCGGAGCGATCTTATCAGGATCGGCCAGAACGGCAAAGCCACTCTTGTTCTGCGATTTTAAAGCACGTAACTGTGTATATATCATAAACCACAACCCTCTAAAGGGATTCTCCTTTGTTTAGCATCCGGCCATTAAGGGCCGCGTTATCAGTTCTTTGTCTTCAGCAGATCGCGTATTTCGGTAAGCAGTACTTCTGTGGCCGGTGGTGGCGCTGCCGCTGCTGCTGCCTCTTCCTTTTTCCTCATTCTGGCCATAAGCTGTATAACAAGGAATATAAAGAACGCTATAATTAAAAAGTCGAAAATGGTCTGGATAAAATGGCCGTAAGCGAAAATATTCGCGCCGGCTTTTTTAGCTTCATCAAGCGATTTGTACATATCGCCGTCTTTAGCTGGTTTCAGCACATAGAACTTGTCTACGAACATCTGGCCCTTTCCGGTGACTACGCCTACCATCGGCATGATGACGTCTTCTACCATAGCGGTCACTATCTTGCCGAAAGCACCACCAATGATAACACCGACCGCGAGGTCTACAACGGAGCCTTTCATGGCGAAGGCCTTAAAATCTTTCATGAAACCCATGGTGTAAAAATAGTAAATGTTTTACAGGACACTTAAAAAAAATATAAGCACAGTTATTAGATTTAATTTTTATTTTAATTAAATTTGTTACAACACCTATGCTTATGAAACGTATCTTCCTTCTGTTCGTATTTATTACTGGCAGCTACAATATAATGCTGCAAAGCGACCACATGGGGCAAATAGCAAATAAAATCACATTGGTTTGTTAGTCTCTTTATCTGTGTAGAGATATACATTAATTGCTTGTTAAGTCTATGAGGGTATAGAAACAATAGATACTCAGGAAACTTTTTTTATCAAAAACGTTTCCATAGTTTTGTGCCTTGATTATGGAACCGTTAGAAAAAATACTTGGAGCATCCGCGGAATTGTTTAGCCAATACGGCTTTAAAACGATTACGATGGACGACATAGCGCGCAGGGCAGGTATTTCCAAAAAAACGCTCTACCAGCATTTTGCAAATAAACAGGAAGTGGTGAACGAATCGGTGGTATGGTATAAGAACAATACGACCAATTCCTGTACCATGGTTCTGGAAAGTGCCGAGAATGCTGTAGAGGCGATGGTGAAGATACTTGCCTTCTTTGACGAGATGTACAAACGCATTAACCCGATGGCAATGTTCGAGATGCAGCGCTACTTTCCTGAGGCATATAAGATATTCAGGGAGTCGCTGATGGAGCGCGATGTGAAGATGATGCGTGAGAACATACAACAAGGCATAAAGGAAGGCTACTACCGCGAAGAACTGAATGCAGACCTGATGGCACGCTACAGGCTGGAAACATCATTACTGATACTGCAACCGAGCCTGGTGGTGAACGATCGTAACAGCCTTATGTCGGTAGCGCTGGAGATAGGCGAACACTTTATGTATGGCCTGATGACCCCCAAAGGCGAAAAGCTATACCAGAAATACAAAGCGAAATATTTAAAACAAGCATCACAAGCATAGGAATATGAAGAGGATCTATTTTACAATGATAGGTATAACGCTGGCGGCATCGGCTGCACGGGCGCAAACCGCTACGCCGCTGAGCCTGCAGCAATGCATGGACTATGCGATGAAGCACAACTATACCATAAAAAACGCCGCGCTGGATGTGCTGATACAACAGGCGCAGAACGACCAGACAGTATCTGCCTCTCTGCCGCACATAAACGGTAAGGCAGATTTCAGCTATTTTAATATACCCCAGCGGTCGTTCATTGACGCTAGCACGTTTGCTACGCCGGGTGGCCCATCTGCGCCTCCGGGAACTATTATACCTATATCATTTACCATTCCTTATACTGCTTCTGTAGGACTCACTACTTCTCAGTTGCTGTTTGATGGTAGTGTGTTTGTAGCCCTGCAGGCACGTAAGACGGTTATGGAGTTTGCAAAGCAAAATGGCAAAGTAACGGAAGAGACCATTCGTTATAATGTATACAAAGCATACAACTCGCTGGTGATAGCTTACCGCCAATATGATATCATTAAGTCTTCACTCGCATTTGCAAGGAGCCTGGAGCATGATATTACAGTAACACAGCAAACAGGCTTTGCTGAGCGGATAGACGTGGAACGTACAAGCGTGCAGGTGAATAACCTGGCCACAGACAGTATGCGCATAGGTAACCTGCTGAATGTATCTGAGCAGATGCTGAAATTCCAGATAGGGATGGACATCAATACGCCAATAGTGCTTACCGATACCTCATTGGAGCAGCGCAGGCAGGAAGCGTTGTCGCTGGTGGCCACTGATAAGAACTACGAGCGTGTGCCGGAATACAACCTGATGACCACAGCGCTGAGGCTCAATGAATTCAACCTGCGCAGGTATAAGCTTGCAGCCCTGCCTTCACTAAGCGGTTTCTGGGCTTATGGCGCTAACTATGGTTCCAACAAGTTCAAAGATGTACTGGTGTTTGATAAATACTGGAGCAGCTCTACGCTAGGCCTTTCTCTGAACGTGCCGATATTTAATGGCTTTATGCGCAAAAACCAGGTAACAGAAGCTAAGCTGAATGTGGAAAAAGCGCAGAATAATATAGAGAATATAAAACAAACGATAGACTTCCAGGCATCGGTATCGCGTACTACACTGAAGAATGCAATGCTGCAGGCTCAGAGCCAGAAACGCAACCTTGACGTATCGAACGATGTGCTGGATCTGGCAAGGAAAAAATACAAAGCAGGCGTAGGCAGCAACCTGGAAGTAACCCAGGCACAAACAGATCTGCTGCAGTCGCAGAACAACTACTTCAGCGCGCTGCTGGAGATAACCAATGCAGAGGCTGATCTGAAGAAAGCCCTTGGGTTGTTGAAGTAATCAGGATCGTTTTTAAATCAACTATAATAGCTAACAATTTTTCTAAATAATAAATACACATAAATGAAAAGGTTATTTTTTTTACTTATACCAGCGATCATATTTGCATCATGCGGTGGCGGAAGCAAACCAGCAAACAAAGCGGAAGAGCTTGCAAAGCTTAAAAAAGAACGCTCAGAAATAGACCTGAAAATTAAAGCACTTGAGGCAGGCAAAAAAGACTCAGCGAAAGTAGTGCCGGTATCTGTACTGGAACTGAAACCAACACACTTTAATGCGTTTGTAGAAGTACACTCACAGGTAACCGGTGACGAGAACGTATTGGCATCGCCACAGGTACCGGGCACAGTGAAAACCGTGCAGGTGCAATCTGGCCGGAAAGTAAGCAAGGGCCAGGTACTGGCTACGCTTGATGCAGCAGTGGTAGAGCAGCAGATAGAAGCGCTCTCTCCTCAGCTGGCGCTGACAAAATCGGTATACGAAAAACAGCAGACACTTTGGGGCCAGAACATAGGCACTGAAGTGCAGCTGATGAGTGCTAAAGCACAGTATGAAGGTGTGCAGAAACAGATCAGCGCTATGAAGGCACAGCGTGATATGTATAGGGTAGTATCGCCTATTAATGGTACGGTAGATGCCGTGAACCTGAAAGTAGGTGAAGCAGCAAGCCCGGGCATGACCGGTATACGCGTAGTAAGCTATGACAAGCTGAAAGCTGAAGCAAGCCTTGGTGAGAACTACCTGGGTAAAGTGAAACAAGGAGACCCTGTAACGCTGATCATGCAGGATGTGAACGATACAATAAAAACATCGCTTAGCTATGTGGCACAGGCGGTAGACCCGGCATCACGTGCATTTATGGTACAGGTACGCCTGGGCAATAACTCCCGCATACACCCGAACATGTCGTGCATTATGAAGATAGCCAACTATGAGAATAGGAGCGCACTGGTAGTGCCGGTATCAGTAATACAGAATACATCGAAAGGTACTATGCTGTATGTTGCTGATGGCAACAAGGCTAAAGCAGTATTGGTAACCACAGGCCGCAATGCTAACGGACAGGTGGAAATATTATCGGGCCTGAGCGCGGGAGATAAAGTGATAACTGCAGGCTATGAGTCAATGGAAGAAGGACAGCAGATCAACATTCAATAACAAGCATCACTTAATAATTATTGCCTCAATAATATTCAAATGAAGGACGTATTCAAAGAGTTTAAACCATCGAGCTGGGCAATTGATAACCGCACCGCGGTATATATCATTACCATCCTCATTACGCTCACGGGACTGATGGCATATTTAAACCTGCCTAAGGAACAGTTCCCTGAAATAAAGATACCGCAGATCATAGTCCAGACATTCTACCCGGGTACTTCACCTGAGAATATGGAGAACCTTGTAACAAAGCCTATTGAAAAACAGGTAAAGAACCTTACCGGTGTAAAGAAGGTGACGAGCAGCTCTTTCCAGGATTATTCAGTAGTAATAGTAGAGTTCAACACTGATGTAAAAATAGATAAGGCTAAAGTTGATGTAAAAGACGGGGTGGATAAAGCCAAGCAGGACCTCCCGAAGAACCTGCCGTTCCAGCCAGAGGTAAAGGACATCGACCTTTCAGAAATACCGATATTGTCTGTGAATATATCTGGCAACTACGACCTGAATCGCCTGAAGAAATATGCAGACAGGGTAAAAGACAATATAGAAGCGCTGAAGGAAATAAAAAGAGTAGACCGCATAGGTGCGCTGGACCGCGAGATACAGATCAACGTCGATATGTATAAAATGCAGGCTGCTGGTTTAACGTTTGACGATATAGACCGCAGTATAGCATCAGAGAACATATCTGCTACTGCAGGCGAAGTGTCTATGAACAGCCAGAAGCGTGTAATGAGTATACGCAATGAGTTCAAGAATGCCGGCCAGATAGGTAGTATTATCATCAAGAGCCAAAGCGGGCATAGCATATACCTGAAAGACATAGCCAGTGTGGTGGACAGCTTTGCAGAGCAGAAAAGCTTTGCACGACTGGATGACAAGAACGTAATAACGCTGAATGTTATTAAGGCCAAAGGCGGAAACCTTATTGAAGCATCTGATAAGATAGAAGCGCTGGTAAAGGCAATGCAGAAAAATGGTGATGTGCCTAAGGAACTGACTATAGTAACTACAGGTGACCAATCGCAGACAACAAGGAATACACTGCATGACCTGATCAATACGATCATCATCGGCTTCCTGCTGGTAACTATCATCCTGATGTTCTTTATGGGTGTAACGAATGCCTTGTTCGTTGCGATGTCTGTTCCGTTATCGTGTGCAATAGCATTCCTTGTGTTACCTACCATTGGCTTTACACTGAATATGATCGTATTGTTCTCCTTCCTGCTGGCATTGGGTATAGTAGTGGATGATGCGATAGTAGTGATAGAAAATACGCACCGCATCTATGACAACGGTAAGATGGATATAAAACGGGCCGCCAAGCTGGCTACCGGGGAAGTGTTCCTGCCGGTATTGTCCGGTACGGCCACGACGCTTATGCCGTTCATTCCCCTTGCCTTCTGGAAAGGCGTTATCGGTAGCTTCATGTTCTTCCTGCCTATTACACTGATCATTACACTTGTGGCATCATTGCTGGTAGCTTATATCATTAACCCGGTATTTGCGGTGAGCTTTATGAAACCGGAGAATCATGATGCTGAAGTAAAGCGCACGATCACAAAACGTGATAAGGTGCTTACGGTTATCTTCCTGTCTATTGCCGGTATCTTCTACCTGGCACATTCTTATGGTGTGGCTAACTTTGTAATGTTCATTTACATCTTCATCATTCTTGAAAGACTGGTATTCTCTAAATGGATACATTCTTTCCAGAACAAAGCATGGCCTGCATTCAGGGATTGGTATACAAGATTGCTGAAGAGCGCGCTGAAGAGGCCAATAATGGTGCTGATTATAACGATCATCCTGTTGCCATTGTCTATATTCCTCTATGTGCTGCGTAAGCCTCCGTTTGTATTCTTCCCATCGGCACAGCCAAACTTTACGTATGTATACCTGAACTTACCGGTAGGTACAGACCAGGCGTATACCAGCGAAGTATTGAAAAAACTGGAAGACAAGGTCAACGCTGTATTGATAGATAAGAAAACAGGAAAGAGGAACGACGTAGTAAAATCGGTGATAGCGAATGTGACCGTAGGTGCGGTAGACCCTAACAGCGGAGAGATAGGCGATTTCCCGAACAAAGGAAAGATAAGCGTGGCTTATGTAGAGTTCTCACAGCGTCACGGAGTGTCCACCACGAAACTGCTGGAGGAAGTACGAGATGCGGTGAAGGGCTACCCCGGTGCTGAAGTAACTGTAGATAAAGAAGGTGGAGGGCCACCATTGCCTAAGCCGATAGTAATAGAAATTACCGGTGAGAATCTGGATACACTGGTAAATACAGCAGACAGGCTGAAACGCTACCTCGTAGCAAAACAAGTGCCGGGCGTAGAAGAGCTGCGCAGCGACTTTGATGCCAACAAGCCGGAGATAGTTTTTGACCTGGACCGCGAACGTATGAACAATGAAAGCATCAGCACCTATTCTGTTGCGATGAACCTACGTACTGCTATATTTGGTAAAGAGGTGTCGCGATTCAGAGATGCTAATGACGACTACCCGATCAACCTGCGTCTTGTGCAATCGCAACGCAGCGATGTAGACGCGATCAGGAACATGCCGATAGTGTACAGGGATATGGGTATGGGTGGTATTATCCGTACAGTGCCTGTGAGCTCATTTGCCAATGTGCATTATGGTGCTACCTACGGCGGCATCAAGCGTAAGAACCAGAAGCGTATCATTACGCTTTCATCAAACGTTCTTTCCGGATTTGAAGAGAACGATGTGGTAGCGGCAGTGCAGCGTGAGATCAATGACTTCCATGCGCCTGAATCAATGTTCGTAAGAATGGGCGGGCAGCAGGAAGAGCAGGCGGAAACAGGCGCGTTCCTTGGCTCTGCAATGCTGATAGCTATTGGTCTTATATTCCTGATATTGATATTACAGTTCAACTCGCTGAGCCGTACGGTGATCATTATGAGTGAGGTATTATTCAGTATCACGGGTGTAATGCTGGGTTATGCAGCCTTTGGTAATACATTCAGCATGGTAATGAGTGGTATAGGTATAGTAGCACTGGTAGGTATAGTGGTGCGAAATGGTATATTGCTTGTAGAGTTCATGGACCTGATGCTGCTGGATGGTATGACACCTTATGACGCTATAGTAGAAGCAGGGCGTACCCGTATGACGCCCGTACTACTTACCGCAACCGCGGCGGTGCTGGGATTGATACCATTGGCGGTAGGACTGAATATTGACTTCGGTACTTTGTTCACAGAGCTGAACCCGCATATATTCTTTGGTGGAGACAGCGCTGAGTTCTGGGCATCACTTGCATGGACCATGATCTACGGCCTTAGCTTTGCTACCTTGCTGACGCTGATAGCGGTGCCTGTAATGTGCCTGCTGTCCTTCCGCCTGAAAGCGTGGATCAAAAGAAAGACAGGCAGAGACCTGGAAGCGGTGAAACCACATGAGTAATTTGAATACAATACATAGTCTGATCCCCACGCCAACAGCGTGGGGATTTTTTTAAGGTATTTGCTATACACTATTATGCTATTTTCACATTAATAATGAAACGCTTTTCGGTATTCATATTATTTCTGCTCATTGTGCAGCTTTGTTCTGCGCAGCAGCAAGGTTGTTTTAAAAGAAATGCAAAAGGCTATTTGTCAATTGAAGGTAATATCGACATGAATAGTTGCAATTCCTTTTTCGTTGGGGAATTTCATGGTGTTTATGGGGTATCGGAAGTGAAGCTCGCGATCATAAAATATGCACATGAGCACAATGATGTCGGGGACATATTTATGGAGATAGGCTATAGCACAACATGGTTGTATAACCGGTACCTGCAAACGGGAGATACCACATTGTTCACCTCGCCAATACTTACGTATGCGCAAAAGCAAGTGAACAGAAAATTCTGGAAACAATTGTATGAGTATAACAGTCAACTGAAACATAAACTCGTCATACATGGTATGGACTTTGAGCGTATGGATTTTATAAAAGCGCTAAAGCTGCTGATGCCGGAAGGAAAGGAAAAGCCGGCGGAGATACGTACAATGCTCTGCTATATAGATACCACCATCATAAAGAGCACCAACGCAGAACTACGAAACAAAGGCCATACAGGCCAATTGCTCAATACTATGTACGATAGTATACGAAAGGATATAGTGAAGCAGAGGAATAGCTATAAGAGTTACTACGGAAAGAACTTTGACGAGGTAGAGCGTATCATGTTCAATAGAAATACATTCAAAAACTATGCGGAACGGAATGAAGGGATGTACACGAATGTGATGAAGGCAGTAAAAGAGGAAAAGATAAAAAGGTTTATTGTATTTGCAGGGCTTAATCATGCTAATAAAGAGGGTGGTTATACACTTTGTTCAAAGTTGAAGAACACTGCTGCTATTGGGAAAAAGATAGTAACAATAAGTATGATCTGCAAAGACTGCTATGACTGGCAGCAACCGGCCGAAAGGCGTTATGCAGCTTTTCGTGCGCCACTGACGTACGTGAGCGATACTGTGCTGCTTGGGAATATCTACAGGAGACATTTTAAAGCTGGCTGTACCTACAACCTTCTGCGCGCCGCAGATGATAGTGATAAGAGGGTGGGCGATTTCTCAGACTATGTGATACTGATGAAAGACCAGCCTGAATTTTAGTGCTGCTGGTTATATGACGACGATCACGAGGAAAAGAATAATTACAATACGTATGAGCCTGGGGAGCGTGATAGCCATTGCTTTTTCGTCATCACCGGCGTGGTGTGGGTCCATGTGATGCTCCATGTCTATTACCTGCATGGGGGTTGAAAAGTTTATTGGCGCAGGGGCGTGTTTTGTGCTGTTTGTTTTATCGCTCTTATTTATAGGTGAAAGGGTTTCCATTGCATTCATTGTATTATAAGCTGATGATGTGGATTGGTTGGC
>JAOQAP010000158.1 GCA_025963465.1 Flavipsychrobacter sp. | reverse complement strand
AACATGGAGAACTTCCCGATGCAGTATATGAGCCGCGGTGCATGTGCTTCTACAGGTACGTGATTTGCCAAGTTGCTCGCTTTATAGATATCAATACTGGTAGAGCAGGCGTTTACGATATAAACCTCTCCCAGCCTCTCCGAAGGAGAGGAGATGTTATGTAGGGTGGGTATATAGTTTGGAATGATTGTAATTGAAAGTTTAGATCGTTTGTAAATAGTCATGGTTGCTATTTATTAATTTTAGCTGAGTGAATAGATATATAAAATATTCCGGAGTAGTTATTGTGTTATTGTCGGTGGCGGCAATGTCGGCTACATCATGCAAAAAAAAGAAGGATAAAGTAGAGGCGGCGGATACGCTTACCGGTAATTATTTCTCCATTAACCAGTTTTTGATAGATGAGTGGAATACCTTCCAGGGCCAGCCTTTTATGATATCAAAAACGGTGAAAGAAGGCGAAAAGGTGGATAGCAGCCTGACGAACTCCGATACTATAAGCTGGGCGCCACTTGTAAAAGTGTTTGCAGTGACCGACATCAGTGACCGTAAGTACCTGGGGCAATACAAATTCTCCCAGTTTGATGACAATGCAGACCAGACGCACAACTTCTTTTACGAAGCCATTGACGAAGATCTGTTTACCCGCAAGTTGCTCATTACCATTGATCGTTTTACTTCTAAAGTAAAGGGTATCTACCTGGAAACAGAAAAGAAAACCCTGTTTGATGACAGGGTGCAGAAGCTCTACTACAAACCACTGCAGACAGTGCAGATACAAACCGATGACAAGCCACTATTAGGCAGCAAGAAGTACACCGTAGAACAGTATGAATTTATACGTTAGACACGTAAGCAATGACCAAAGAGGCATTTAGTAAAATAGTACCATCTATACCTCACCAGCCGGGCTGCTATAAATATTACGACCAACACAAGGAATTACTGTACGTAGGCAAGGCGAAAGACCTGCGCAAACGCGTCAGCTCTTACTTCAATAAAACGGTAAGTAATTATAAGACCGCCAAGCTGGTGACGCTTATTGATCTTATTGAGTTTACGATTACTGATACAGAACATGATGCGTTCCTGCTGGAAAACTCGCTGATAAAACACTACCAGCCACGTTTCAACATTTCGCTCAAGGATGATAAGACCTATCCATACATAGTAATTAAGAAAGAATCTTTTCCGCGCATCTTCTTTACCCGCAGGGTAATACGCGATGGTTCTGAATACCTGGGACCATTTACAGGTGTGGGTAAGGTAAAGGAGCTGCTGGAAGTGATAAAGCAAAATGTACCCTTACGTACCTGCAACCTGAACCTCTCCCCTGCCAATATTAAGAAAGGTAAGTTCAAGGTGTGCCTCGAATATCATTTAGGAAATTGTAAGGGGCCATGCGAGGGCCTGCAGACCGAAGAGGAATACCAGGTAAACCTGCAGCATGTGCGCCATATACTCAAGGGCAATTTCAACGAAGTAGCACGTGAGATGAAGACCGAGATGACCGCATATGCTGAGCAGATGCAGTTTGAGAAAGCGCAGATCGTCAAAAAGAAAATAGAATCGTTACAGAATTACCAGAGCAGATCTATAGTGGTGAACCCGCGACTGGAGAATGTAGACGTGGCGAGCATACTTGTAGAGGAGCACCACTATTATGTGAACTATATGATGGTGAACGGTGGCAGCATCATACACTCCAACACGATACAAATAGCACGACAGGTAGAAGAAGAAGTGGCTGACGTGCTCTCGCTGGCGGTAGATAACCTGCGCGACAAACACAACAGTATAGCTACTGAAGTGATAGTGCCTATGGAGATAGACGTGACCGATACCAATATAAAAGTAACAGTACCAAAAGCAGGAGATAAAAAACAATTGCTGGAACTGAGTATAAAGAATGCCGACATTTTCCGGCAGGATATGCGTAAGAAAGAAACTTTGTTACTTGGTGAGGCCACTAAGGAAAAGAATGCACAGGTGCTGGAAGAGCTGCAGGAAGCATTACAACTACAGGTAATTCCAACGCACATAGAATGTTTTGATAACTCGAACTTCCAGGGAAGCTATCCTGTAGCTGCGATGGTGTGCTTTAGGGACGGACTACCTGCGAACAAAGAATACAGGCACTACCATATAAAAACAGTGAAGGGCATCAACGATTTTGCCTCTATGTCGGAAGTGGTGTACCGCAGGTACAAGCGCCTGATGGCAGATGAGGCTCCCCTGCCCCAGTTGGTTATTATAGATGGTGGCAAGGGCCAGTTGGGAGCTGCACTTGAAAGCATAGAGAAACTAGGGCTTACCGGCAGGATGACACTGGTAGGGCTTGCGAAGCGTGAAGAGTCGATATTCTTTCCGGGAGATAGTGAGCCACTGCAATTGCCTTATGACAGTCCGGCACACTTACTCATACGCCGCATACGCGATGAGGTGCACCGCTTTGGTATCACCTTTCACAGGCAGGTACGCAGCAAGGGTACATTTAAAAATGGGCTTGAAGATATAGCAGGTATTGGCGAAAAAACAGCAACAGACCTGCTGAAAGAATTCCGCTCTATAAAGAACATACAGACGCTGACCGAGCGGGAGCTGACCCGTGTGATAGGCGCATCGAAGGCACGCATAGTATGGGACTTTTTCAATAAGCCGGTGAGCGATGAAGATGTGGACCTGCCTGAAAATCCTGTTGCGGAAAGTTAGCTTAGCATTTTTCGGAAGCGGGACGCTTCGACATTTGAGGACGAAGCGGACGCTTCGACCAGAGGGAAGTTAGTTAACTTGTGTCTGGATTAATGACAACATTAATTAATTTCAAACGCAATCGTGAATTCTGTTCCTGCATTTACTTCGCTGGAAATGCTGATGGTTCCACCTAATGATTCTATCTGTGTTTTAACCATGAACAGCCCCATACCCTTTCCCTCCACATGGGTATGAAAACGCTTGTACATACCAAAAACCTGGTCTCCTCTCTTTTTAAGATCTATGCCTAGTCCATTATCTTTAAAAAATATCAGCAAATTATTGTTTCGCATAGCGCTGCTGATCTCAATAACCGGGGCTATTTCAGGCTTCTGATATTTAATGCTGTTTGAAATGAGGTTGAAAAAGATACTATAGAGATAAGACCTGATCGTAAAGAATTCATTAATTTCAGAGAAATCACACCGTATATCTATCAAATTCTTAGCAATAATATTATTGATGCTTAATGTTATATCTTCTACCAAGCTGGAAAAATGCACCTTTTCCTTTAGCTTATTCATATCTCCTTTCAGCTCTAAAATATGATTAAGATCTTTTACAACTTCGTCAAGTTTTTTCACCGACTCAGTAAGTCCCTGCCCAAGCAGTATTTTTTCTGTGCCGTTTAATTCCAGGTCATTTAAAATAGCCGCAATTCCAAGAATATTTGCAACCGGTGCCCGTAAATTGTGTGAAACTATATAAGAAAACTGTTCCAGGTTCTTATTTCGCTGTACAATGTCATCCATCATTTTAGCCCGCTCTATTTCCGCGTTTTTTTGTTCCGTAATATCTCTGAAATTCCCTACAATTGCTTTTACATTTTCATTCTCCAGCAAATTAGTCGTTGTACCTTCTATCCAAAGCAAATGTCCATCTTTATGCATCATCCTGTTAATGCCATATACAGGTATACCCGGATTTTTCATGGCTGTTTCCAGTCGTTTTAATACATCAGGTATATCATCAGGATGAAAAAAATCAGTTGCATTTCTTCCGTTAGTTTCTTCCGCAGTATAGCCTACCATACGCTGGGCAGACGGTGACTGGTATAGTACTTTACCCTTTTCATCCTTTAGGGTTATAGCCTCGAAATTATTTTCAATCAGAGCACGAAATCGTTTTTCACTTTTTACCAGTTCATCCTGTGCTTTCTCCAACTCCAGGTTCTTATGCTCCAGTTTCTCTATCAGTCGTGAATTGTACTGGCGCATCACGTTTTTCAACTCCTGTTTTCTGATCGGTTCATTAGTATTCAGTTTCCCTTCTGCCGATATAAGTTCCCGCGCTGCATTGAGTATAAAACCCATGCTTGCAGGCTTGCGGATAAACATATTTGCACCAATGTCCATGGCGAGCCCTTCATCACTCTGTGAGGTATAAGTAGCTGAATAAAGAATTATCGGTATATCCTTATATTGTTCATCATTTCTTACATGGTAACACAGTGAATATCCATCCATATTAGGCATAAGGATGTCTGTTACGATCAGTGCAATTGTATTATCAGCTAAAGCAGCCAGGGCTTCTTCACCATCTGCAGCTGTAATAACATCATAGCCACCAGAATCAAAAATTGCTTTTCCAAGTTTTAATAAATTAAGGGTATCCTCGACTAACAGTACTTTCTTTTTTTCCATTTTATTTGAGCAATTCAAGGATCTGTTCTGTAAATTTCCTGGTATCGATTGGCTTTGTGATGTAACCATCACATCCTGCTGCCATCACCTTGTCTTTATCTGTTTTCATTGCAAAAGCAGTGAGCGCAATGATCTTTATATCTTTCATCTTTTCGTCAGCCTTTAATATGCGTGTTAATTCAAGACCATCCATTTCCGGTAGCGCTACATCCATTAATATTACATCCGGGCGTACTTCCTTTAAAGATTCCTGTGCGCTCTCCGCATCCATACAGGCAAAGACCTCAAACCCGTCCATTTCGAGAAGGACCCTTGCCAACTTCAGATTTATCGGATTATCTTCAACAATCATTATTTTTATATTTCTATTCATGATGAGTGGCCGGCATTTTTTTATATTCTATCGGCATTACAACTGAAAATATAGTGCCTTGTCCAACCACGCTTTCCGCGCTGATCGTTCCATTCTGCAGCTCGGTTATCGTTTTAGTCAGTGCCAACCCCAACCCTGTACCTTCATGTCTTCGGGTAGTGCCTGATGAATCGAGTTGAACAAATGGAAGGAATAATTTGCCCATGTTCTCTTTGGCTA
The DNA here is from genome assembly GCA_025963465.1 of Flavipsychrobacter sp. Lineage (GTDB taxonomy): Bacteria > Bacteroidota > Bacteroidia > Chitinophagales > Chitinophagaceae > Nemorincola. Next base: position 12,028 of record JAOQAP010000158.1, on the reverse strand, counting down.
TGCCAATGCCACTATCCTTTACTTTCAGAATAAATGAATCAGCCCCATACGTTTCTGTTTCCACTTTTATTGTCCCGTCCTGATGGTTGAATTTGATGGCATTGGAAATAAGATTGTAGAGAATCTGTTTGAATTTATTTTTATCGAGGCTGATAATATTTATCTCTTTTGCCAGACTTAAAGAAATGACAACATTTTTCTTATCTGCAATTGGTTTCAATATTTTAATCACTTTTTCTATAGCTTCAGTGATGCTGAAAGAACCTACAATAAGTTCAATTTTACCGGCTTCAATTTTTGCTATATCCAATACATCATTTATTAACTGCAGCAGATGCACCGCACTCCCATAGATATCATTAAGATAGTCAAGTTGCTTTTCATTCAGATCACCTACTCTTTTATCGATGAGCAATTCTGAAAAACCAATTATGGCATTCATAGGAGTTCGTAGCTCATGAGACATGTTGGCAAGAAAATCACTTTTCAGCCTATTTGCGTTACTCAGCTCTGATGCGCGCTTTTCTTTTTCTTCATTCTGAAATACAAGTTCTTTATTGGCTATAACTAATTCGGCAGCACGTTTTTCTTTCTCTTCATTTTGAAAAGCAAGTTCTTTGTTGGCTATGATCAATTCAGCAGCACGTTTCCCTTTCTCGACGTTTTGAAAAGCGAGTTCTTTATTGGCAACGATCAGTTCTGCGGCACGTTTTTCTTTCTCTTTATTTTGAAACACCAGTTCTTTGTTGGCTATAACTAATTCTGCCGCACGCTTTTCTTTTTCCTCATTTTGGAAAACCAGTTCTTTGTTGGCAATTATCAGTTCTGCAGCATGTTTCCTTTTCTCCTCGATCGAATTCATTTTTGTTTTTTATTTAGTAGTTGCTAAGGATAATCATGATAATTCCATGACCACTTACATTATTCAATCGGGCTTACATATGATTAAAATACAAAACAGATAATTAACTAATCGTGCGTGGTAATAAATGTTTGATCAGTCTTTTGCTCGGGGGATCTGGATGAGAGAAAGGGTTTCCCTTACATGTTTTCAAAGTAAAAGTACATAATTTATATTAAAAATTAATTTTATTTAAATTCATATTTACTTAATTTATAAAAACATATAAAGAGCAGTCGTTTTTTTATTTCATATGCGATTTTTAAATGAGCTGGAAACCGAGACCTAAAGAAGGGCATAATTGTCTCTGCCGAAAGCCCTGGTGAATTTGAACATCGTTAAAAAACAGATGCCCCACACTTAAACAAGTGTGGGCATCATCTCTAAACAAAATCCTTATTCCACGATCACCTTTGTGTTATATATATGGCCTTCGCAAAAAGCAGAGAGCATGTAAACACCGGACGGTTGATCTATTTTTACCGTAGTTGATTTATTGGTCGTAGTAGTTATATCCGCTACTTTTTGCCCCAGTACATTTGTAACTACCACACGCACAGGATCGCTTGTACCGGTTGCAAGGTCTATTGTAAAAGTACCGTTGTTCGGATTTGGAGACAAGCTCAGTTGCGAGGTTGTGGTGCTTGCATTAGGTACTGCAGTAGTACAGTCCACAATATCTATAGAGGCTGTAATGTTGCCCGTACCACAAATGTTAGCAGCGGTAAATATTACAATATCTTTACCTGCAGACAAACCAGTGAGCATACCATAATAAGATACTGTTGCGAGCAAATTATTGGCGCTTGTCCATGTAATTGTATCATCCGGGCTGCCCGAAAAGGAATACAGCTGTATAGAATCACCTACGCATACACTACCATTGCTGTTAATAGTAGTAAGTACAGGCTTGTCCATGACAAATATATACCCAGATACATAACAATTCGTGGTATAGTATATAGAAACAGCTCCCTCTGCATGAGGGGTCAGTAACCCGGTCAGGGAATCTATAGTTGCTACAGAATCATTAGTGCTGAACCACGAACCTCCGGCAAGAGTATCGCTAAGGGCTACTGTGGCACCCAGGCATATATTACCTACCCCTATTATAGGTGATGGTGCAGTTGTAACAGTAACTGTCTTTGTTACCACACAACCTATAGAAGTTGTGAACGAAATATCAGCAGCACCCGGTGATACTCCGGAAATAAATCCATAGCTTACAACAGTGGGACCAAAATCCCATGTAGAGTCTACTTTTAATATGGATGTATCACTTGTACTCCATATGTTACCGCCACTGTCTATACATATACGCTGGGCACCAACACAAACTGTAGGTGCACTAAGTAATGGAAAAGGTTTTGCTGCCACAGTAAGTGTGGTAGTATGAACAGTTGCACCCACTGAATAACTGATGACCGCAGTACCCGTTGCTGTGCCCGTGACAATGCCACTAAGCGAACCTACAGTAGCGATGGCGCTGGTGGCACTACTCCATGTGCCGCCAGGTGTGGCGTCAGACAAAGTGAGGTTGGTGCCTACACACAAAGTGGTACCTGAACTGGTTATCTGGCCGATGCCTTTCACTGAAATAAATAAAGACAAAATCATCAAAGACAGTTTCACACTAAAATTCATATTCCGCTTTTTATTTTTATAAAAAAATATTGTTTAATGCTTTATAGCAAAACTATTATTAAACAGCATAAAAATTACATTGTTTTACAAATGTAAAGGTTAGTACAATTACCAGTTTTACGATCTGGTATAATTACCAGTATAAAAGGTGTCCTTTTTATTAATATTACACTTATAAAAAACTATTAATTGAGCAATATGCCTATACGCGCACTGACCATCTGCCTGTTGATGTGCCTATTCTTGTTGGTATGCTGCAAGAACAAGAATACCAGGAACATGGGAGTAAGACCGTACGCTGATACCTTACTGATAGACACCGTAAATATACTTGCCGGAAAACAAACAAACACCGACAGCGGAATATTACTATGCAAAAAAGCGTTTGAAATGAGCCAGGCTGCGAATTATGCTAGGGGAATGATCATTTCATTAAAATTGGAGGGACTAATCTATCTTTCAAAAAATGAATATGACCATAGCATCACATTATTCAAACAATCATTTTCCCATTGCCGGACACCAGGCGAAAAGGCCTTAATGTACGTGAATATTGGTAACGCTTATGAACAAAAGGGGGATTATGTTGTCGCATCTCAAAACTACTATGCCGGCATGGCAGAACTGCAAAAAATACCAGTGAGGTATAAGCAATCTGCATACACAGAAGTATGCCTGTATACCCAACTGGCTAATATCAACTACTATATTAACCAGGACAGCAGTACAATTAATTACCTGAACAAAGCCGAGTCATTGGCAAGGGAATGGCAATTCCCTTTTCAGTTAGTAGCGATACTAATAAATAAGAGCAGTTACTACATGGACCATAAACAAACTGATGCCAGCTACCTGCTTGAAGCCCTGGAAATTTGCAGAAAGAACAATTTGAGACACAGAGAGGTTTCAGTAACTGAAGCACTCGGAAGCTTATATGGCGACATGAAACAATACGAAAAAGCCATTACTTATTTTAAAGCTGGCCTTGAATTGACTAAAAGCGGCTATGTCGGTTCCCAGGACAATATGTTTATATTTTCTTCGTACGGCATTGGAGAATGCTTATATAATCTAAAAAAGTACAAAGACGCAGAGCAGACAATTATCACAGGACTCAGAAAAGCCCAGGAACAACATATATTGGCAAACATGCCGGATGCCTATAGCCTGCTTTCAGGCATATACAGAGATACAAAGCAATATAAAAAGGCAATCACTTACCTGGATACCTTCTATATTATAAGAGATTCACTGGCGGGTAAAGAAAAAACTGCTGCTATTAACCAGATGCAGGTAAAGTACGAAAGCGCGGAAAAAGACAAACAACTCTCGCTGAATCAACTAATGATAGCTCAGCAAAATAACAGGATAGCCAGGAAGAACACGTGGATATTGGGAATAAGCGGCGGTGTATCCTTATTATTGCTTGCTATAGGTGGCATGTATATGCAAACAGTACATAAACGAAGATCGCTGGAGAAGGAAAATAAAATCGGGATACTGCAAGCCGCCGTGACAGGTGGCGATAATGAACGCACCCGTATAGCTCGTGAACTACATGATGGCATAGGCGGAATGCTGAGCGCAGCAATGATGCGTTTTAGCTCTATGCACCACGAAAATAAGGACATAGCAAATACGACAGCCTATAAGGATGCTATGAACATACTGCACGAAATGGGCGATGAGATAAGAAAAACAGCCCATAACCTGATGCCTGAAGTATTACTGAAACAAAGCCTGCCTGAAGCTATTAGAATTTTCTGCAATAATGTGCAGGAGGATGGTAATCTGCAGATAGACTTTCAAAGCTATGGTACTTTTGAGCATCTAACACAGAATTATAAACTAAACATGTACAGGATAACGCAGGAGCTAATAAAAAATGTGACCATACATGCACATGCTTCAAAAGTGCTTGTACAGTTGCTGCAGGATGACAGGAAAGTGATGGTAAGTGTAGAAGATAACGGAAAAGGATTCAATATGAAAGATATAAAGGGAGGTATGGGATTGCATAATATCAGGACGAGAGTTAGTAGTATGGACGGGCACTTTACACTTGAATCGCAACCGGGAAAAGGAACGACTGTAATAGTAGAACTGGAATTATCTGAAATGATGAAACCGGCAATAATTGATGACGCAACAAGGCCGGCTTAAATAACAAGCTAAACAAAAGTGTATGAAGATAAGGATAGCTATTGCTGATGACCACCCGCTGGTAATAAACGGGTTGAAACTGATACTGGCAAACAATAAAAAAATGGAGCTTACAGGAAGCTATAATAATGGTTATGAATTACTTAAAGGACTTAACGAAAGTAATCCAGACATACTAATCCTGGACATTCATATGCCGGGACAGACAGGTGATGAACTAGCAGAAATAATAGTTGCACGTTACCCGGAAATAAAAATACTGGCACTCACCAATGAAGACAGCGTATACCATATTAAAAATATGCTGCGCAAAGGAGTGCATGGTTATATTTTAAAAACGACCAGTGAAGATATACTATTAGGTGCAATACAGAAAGTATATAATGGAGAACAATACCTGGAAACGGCACTAAAAGAAAAGGTGATACTGGATACACTACAGGCAAAAAAGCAAATATCTGCAGCTCCGATCCTCTCCGACAGGGAAAAAGAAGTGCTTCGCTACATAGCACTGGATATGACCAGCCAGCAAATAGCGGATAAGATATGTGTAAGTAAACGGACTATTGACTACTACAGACTGAGTATGCTTACAAAACTGGGCGTAAAAAACGTAGGGGCATTAGTAAAAAAAGGAATACAACTGGGCATCATTGAGTAAATTTTATTCTAAATAAAATTAACCGATAAAACACACAATAAATTAAAAATCAATTGTTTATTTAAATTTTATAAAAACACACACTACGCCTTAGCATTAAATCATGAAGAGTAAAAATGTGGCTGCAAACTATTATCATTCATGACCAATCTATCATAACAAGAACATATACACTACGTAAATAAGCTGTATAAAACCAATTAATACAACCAGCATAGCTGAGGTATTGAGTTTGTTTTTTTATATACTTTATACTTTTCCCCAACTTTAAAAAATTGTTAGCATTATGGGGGTAAAAAGGAATTGCGGGGGTTAGGTTTTCATTACCTTTGCGGTCCATCATCGCCTCTTATGGAATCTTCAGTAAAGATATTTTCAGGTAATGCTTCGCATGACCTTGCAGAACAAATAGCTATAAATTTCGGACAACCACTTGGTGACCTGAGCATTCAGAAATTCAGTGATGGAGAATTCCAGCCTGTTTTCAATGAATCAGTTCGCGGGGACTATGTTTTCCTGGTGCAGTCCACTTTTTCCCCATCAGACAACCTGATGGAACTGCTGATGATGATAGATGCGGCACGCCGTGCGTCTGCAGGCTACATAACAGCTGTAATACCCTACTTTGGCTTTGCCCGCCAGGACAGAAAGGATAAGCCAAGGGTGGCAATAGCATCGAAACTGGTAGCCAACCTACTGACAGTAGCCGGAGCTAACCGTGTAATGACGATGGACCTGCATGCGCCACAAATACAAGGTTTTTTTGATATACCTGTGGATCACCTGGATTCTTCGGCAATTTTTATACCATATATTGAAAAACTGAAGATAGAAAACATTATCTTTGCGGCCCCTGACGTAGGTAGTACTAACAGGGTACGTGAAGTGGCCAAGTATTTCGAGGCGGATATGGTGATCTGCGATAAGCAGCGTAAACGTGCCAACGAGATAGCTTCCATGACCGTAATAGGTGATGTGACAGGCAGGAACGTGGTATTGATAGATGATATTTGTGACACGGCAGGCACATTGTGCAAGTCGGCAGCAATACTGAAGGAGCGCGGCGCATTGTCTGTAAGGGCATTTTGCACGCACCCTGTACTGAGCGGCAAGGCTTATGAAAATATAGCTAACTCAGTACTGGAAGAACTGGTAGTATGTGACACAATACCGCTGAAGCAACAGTGCGATAAGATAAAAGTAGTGCCTACCGGCGAACTGTTTGCAGTAGCCATCCGCAATACTTTTGAGAATAAATCGATAAGCTCTTTGTTTATACATAGTAACAGGAAATAAGAAACCCCAAACCCCTAAAGGGGCTTACTCATGGAGAGCACTCTTCATAATAAGCGGGGGAAGAATAAAAAATTAAACTCGCAGACTTAAGAACTGCGACTAACTAAAAAAGTAACGACTGTTTATACAAAAAAATCCACCGCCCAAGATGGGTAACCTTTATTATTAAAAAAGATTTCAACGACCGGATGTTAGGTGGGTATACGACCGGCGCTGAAAGAACAAAACATTCAGAAATGAAGATTGTAAAAATTGAAGGAACAAAAAGAAGCGAACTTGGTAAAAAAGCTACACGCCAGGCTCGTTCTGAAGACAAAGTACCTGCCGTAATTTATGGTGGTAAAGAAACGATCCATTTTACGGCGCCTGTAATGGCTTTCCGTACATTGGTGTACACTCCGGAATTCCAGATCGCTGAGATCACTGTAGACGGTAAGACTTACCGCACTATCATGAAGGACATCCAGTTTGACGTGGTAACAGATGAGCTGAACCACATCGACTTCCTGGAACTGGTAGAAGACAAGAAGGTAATAGCTAACATGCCATTGCATTTCTCAGGTCAGTCACAGGGTGTAAAGGACGGTGGTCGTCTGGAGCTTAAGCTTAAGACACTTCACGTACGTACTTACCCTAAGTACCTGAAAGAACACCTGAATGTAGATATCACAGACCTGCAACTGCATGGTAACATACGCGTACAGGATGTAATAGCTGAGAACATGGAGATCATGAACTCACCACGTATTCCTATCGCATCAGTAGTAACTACCCGTGCACTGCGCCAGGCTGATACTGAAGCAGCAGCAGCGGCAGCACCTGCAAAAGGCGCAGCTAAGGCAGCACCTGCAGCAGCAGCAGCTCCTAAGAAGTAAGCAAATAATTAGTAAGCATACGAAAGCCCCTGCCTTGTGCAGGGGCTTTTTATTTTGATGCTGAGCTATAAATAAATATGAAAAACAGCGACATCTTTATATCTTGTAACTAAACACATTACTTAAACAAGCCTATTACGTATGAACAAGCTTTTGTTGTTATTAGCCTGCTGTAGTATAAGCCACTTTGCCTGCCACTCCCAGACAACAAATAGCTATAACCTGGATATGGAAACGCTAAATGCGACAACACACCTTCCAACAGGCTGGGGACTGGATAACGTAAACGGCCCCAGCATACCGGACAATGAATCTATCAATGCATTCAAAGCAGATAATACAGAGCGACAAAGCGGTAAATATTCTTTGCTGATAGACTGGACAAAGCCGTATAAAGAATGGACGGCATCAAACTATGTGATACCGGCGGCATTTGAAGGCAGTACCATAAAACTTACGGGGCATATAAAAACAGAAAATGTAGCAGGAGGCGCGGGACTCTGGATGCGCCTGGATGGTGTGAGGGGTAAAAACCTGGGGTTTGATAACATGATGAACCGTTCGGTAAAGGGCAATACAGGATGGACCGAATACTCAATAGAAATGGAGTATGATGCTGATGAGGTAAAACAAATTGTAGTAGGCGGCCTCATAATGGGCACCGGTAAAATGTGGATGGATAACCTGCACATAACGATCGATGGAAAAGACCTGTCCGCAGTACCACATCGCAGTCAAACGCTATCAAAATATAAAGCAGAAACTGATACGGCATTCGTAACAGAAAGTGGGGTCAAGAGCATTATATTGAACAGTGATAAAATAAAGGAACTTACAAACCTGGGAATGCTGTGGGGCTTTATAAAATACTACCACGCAAATGTGAACAAAGGTGAATATAATATGGATGCTGAACTGTTCAGAGTATTGCCAAAAGTACTTGCGGCAACAAACATTGATGCCGCTAATAAAATAATGGAGCAATGGGTGGATGAATTTGGCAAAGCTGAGGTATGCAACAGCTGCATCACACCTGAAAAAGGAGTAACCCAACAACCGGACTATGGTTACCTGTTTGCCAAAAACAACCTTCCCAAAACACTTACTGACAAACTGGAGTACATAAAACAAAACCGGATTTTTGATCCGGCACATTATTACATAAGCAGTACACGGGGCATAGGAAATCCCATATTCAAAAATGAACAACCTTATCATAGCATTGCTTACCCTGATGCCGGCATGAGCCTGCTGAGCCTGTATCGCTACTGGAACATGATACAGTATTTCTTTCCTTACAAGCACCTGACAGGTGAAGACTGGAACAAAGTACTTGTTGAATTCTTACCGGAATTCTGCAACGCAGTAAATGCAAAAGACTACCAGGTAGCTTGCCTGAAGCTTATAGCCCGGATACATGACACACACGCTAACGTATGGAGCGGAGGTGATGAGCTGATGAAAATGAAAGGAATATTCCTGATACCTGTGCGTGCAACATTTGTAGAAAACAAGCTAGTTGTAACCGAATATTACAAGCAATATAAAGACATAAAGAGCCAACTATACAAGGGCGATATCATAGAAAAAATAGACGGCATACCTGTGGATGAAATCGTAAAAAAATATCTGGCCTTTACACCTGCATCCAATTACGAAACACAGTTGAGAGACATTGCAGATGTACGCGGATTCCTGATGAGATCCCCTAATGAATCGACAACACTGACCATAAAGCGAAACGGCATCAACTCAGATGTAATTACAAAGAATGAAAATGCTGAGAAGATGAGTGCAAGGCCGGAACAGGAGAACAAGGAGACTGTTGGTTATAAAATGCTGCGTAATAACATAGGCTACATATACCCTGCAAAATTAAATGCAAGTGACCTTGACAGTATAAAGATATTGTTTCAAAATACTAAAGGGCTAGTAATAGATATGCGATGCTACCCCTCTACATTCATGCCATTTACGTATGGTAGCTGGCTCAAAGGATCCAAATCGGAATTTGCGAAATTTACGATCGGGGATATTGCATATCCGGGATATTTTGAAATGTCCGACGGTGCTGAGAATGGAGTGAAGAACAACGACCACTATAAAGGCAAGGTAGTAATAATTGTAAATGCAACTACTCAAAGCCAGGCAGAATATACGACCATGGCACTACAAACAGCACCACATGCAACTGTAATAGGCAGCACCACAGCGGGTGCAGACGGCAATGTATCAGAAATCTACTTGCCGGGCGGCATTGGTACAATGATCTCGGGTATAGGTGTACTATATCCTGATGGTACAGAAACCCAGCGCAAAGGTGTGAAAATAGATAAGGTAGTAAAACCTACAATTAAAGGTATTAAAGATGGCAAAGACGAATTATTGGATGCAGCCATTAATATTATTATAAACTGAGCATTAAAAAAGTGTAATAAAATGTACATTTTTGAGCGAAATTGAAAATAAAAATCAATTTTATTTAGTAAAAAATGAATTTTATTAAAAATACTCTTAGTTTTGTGTAACAATATGCAAAAGAACCTTCCACATATCTGCCCAAGCTGCTCTTCTACCTTAATGGTAAAGAGCCTTGTGTGCGACCAGTGCGAAACGGAAGTATCAGGTAAATTCGGGCTACCACTCCTGGCAAGCCTTACCCAGCAGGAACAGGATTTCATTATTGATTTTGTAAAGTGCAGTGGCAGCCTGAAGGTGATGGCACAAAACCTGGGGCTCAGCTACCCTACTGTGCGTAACCTGCTGGATGATGTAATAACCAAAGTGACCGATAATCAAAAGAACCAGGCAAAATTTGTAAAATGAAAAAATGGCTCTTTAATCCGTTCATATATGTAGCAGGCTCACGGGCACTGCTCATAGGCTGGGTGGTGATGATAGTTACTGCCGTTATAGGATATTACAGCAATACACATTTCACTTCAATTGGAGTTAAAACAGGAATCGCAGCACCGCTAGCCTATTGTCTTATAGAACAATTTGTAGCGTGGGGATGTACCGTATTGCTCTTCTACCCTGCAGGACGTATATTTTCAACATCAGCTATACGTGTAGTAGATGTAGCAGGCACGATGGCACTGGCAAGGTGGCCAATGATCTTTTGTGCTGTGATGGGATTTGCTATGCCCGTATACAGTCCATCGCAAAGCGTAGATGAGCTGATCAAAAGTATTACCGGTACGACAATAGCGCTAAGCATGCTGGTACTGGTATTTGCAATATGGATGATCACACTGATGGTAAATGCCTTTATGCTATCCTGTAACCTGAAAGGCAGCAAGGCGGTTATATCATTTATTGTATCTCTGCTTCTTGCAGAAATATTGTCGAGCTTTATTCTTCATCATATCCATAACTACTTTATCTGAAATTTATGAAAAAGACATTATTGATGTGCCTGGCACTGACATTAGTAACCATAGCATCCGCACAAACAAGAAAGGACCTGGACGATGCTGCTGACAAGTTTCAGATATACTATAACAAGAACCAACCTGATAGTTTGTACAATATCTTTTCACAAAGAGTGAAGAACATGATGACACTGGATGGTACCAAAGCAATGTTTAAAAAAATGAATGAGGAGGGGGGAAAGATAAAGTCTCATTCATTCATCAAGCAGGATGACCGGTTCACGTTTTATAAGATAATGTATACGAAGAGTACAATGGCCCTTGTGATATCGCTTAATGACGAAAAAACACTTCAAAGCTTCAGGGTTATGGCATACGAAGGAGATGATGCCAAACTAAAGTAACCAAACCTCGTTTTACGGACAGGAACATGTCATCACCCCCCGGGTAGTGACAAGGCCATACTATGTCTTATTCTTAACATCTAAAAACTAAAGATCATGAAGAAAATACTATCGTTTTTGCTGGCTATATCTGTAGCTACAATAGCCACTGCACAAACAAAAGCAGATTATGAAACTGCAATGAAAAAGTACCGGCAGTTTTACAATAACAATGAAACGGACAGTGCTTTCAACCTTTTATCTGAAAAAATAAAAGGCATGATGTCACTTGATAAAACGAAAGAAATGATGGCAAAACTAAATGAAGAATTCGGCAAACTGGAATCTTATCATTTCACGAAACAGGATGAGCATTTCACTTATTACAAAACAGTATTCAGTAAAAAAACGCTGACCCTCGTGCTTCTCCTGAACAACGAGAACAAGCTGGAAAATTTTCGCTTTATACCTTACACAGGAGACAGCTCAGCATCAAACATGCGCCTGAAAACAGCAACAGGAACTATATACGGAACACTACTAATGCCTGTAACAAGCAATAAGAAAACACCTGTAGTGCTGATAATAGCTGGCTCGGGGCCAACTGACAGGGACGGCAATAACCCAATGGGTGTAAAAGCAAGTAGCTACAAGATGCTGGCTGAAGCATTGCAAAAAGAAGGCATTGCTACTGTTCGTTATGATAAAAGAGGAATTGGCGAAAGCGTACA
>JAOQAP010000124.1 GCA_025963465.1 Flavipsychrobacter sp. | reverse complement strand
TTGCTGAACATGCAAAAGGAGGAAGCGATATTGCAGAAGAAAGGTACCGTGATTACCAGCAGGGCCTTGACAGAGCTGTATAAAAACAATAATGTCACCAAGGCTTTCCGGCTCGCCCAGTATGTATATGAGCAGGATCCTTCAAATATCAATGCACGTATTGCCCTGTACAACACTATTTATCAGCCAACAGAAGAACCGGTTAAGCTTTTTTATAGCGAGATAAATACACATGACTATTACGATCCCCGTATTCAGCTATCTCCGGATGGCAGTAAGGTACTTTGTTTTAATCCTGATAATTCTGTAAGAATAATAGATGTGCAAAATGGAGGTAAACCTGTAACTATTGCAGATGATAGTATTGGTAAAAGACTTGATCCTAAGAATAACAGCGCAAGTGACATAATGTTTGATTTTTCCCCATCAGGTACTGTGCTTAATATCACCAACACGTACTATAGGGATGCCGGGGCAACTGATTTTTATGCTAAAGATCATCTATACAGTACTGTTTCCGGCAAAAAAATACTTGATTATAAAAGGATGAATTATTATCAGGGATTGGCTCCTTCTTTCTCTCCTGGCGATCAGTACTTCCTGGTGCCGGAACTTGATGGGGATGATGACGAAAATGGAAAAAATACGAACCGTGTGTTTAATATAAACGTATTTACTCCAGGTAACGGCAAGCTGATCAAAAAAATAGAATTGCCGGGATGGATAATAAACATAAAAGAACTGATATTCTCAGCAGATGAAAGTGCTGTGGCAATAAATTGCAATGGTGCTGACAGCAACCTGCTGGCTGTTTATAAAACTGGAACGTGGGAACTGGTGGTCGCCACTTGTGCTCTTCGGAAGAACGAAATTAACTGTGCTTTTTCAAAAGATTGCAAGAAAGTATGTATAAAGACCGTACATGAAAGTCCAGTATTCTTTGATATAGATAATTTGCAGCCAATAACAGAAATTTCATCAACAGACAGTTTTTTTAAAGAATTTTCTACTAATGCAAAAAGGCTAGTGTATGGTCAGGAGAAGGAGTACACCAGGAAAGACACCTTGGGAGTATATGATATAATAACCGGGAAACGGGTCAATTGTATTTTGCCTGTGCGGCCGACACCCCGCAATAAATTTCAGAAAATATTCAATTTTTCCATTGCCAAACTATCTGGTGATGGAGAAAGAATATGGAGTAAAGAAGGGATGCTTTCAAGTGGTCATGTAGATGTGCTTTCCTCATTCCCAAATTCTTACGCATTGTGGAATGCAAATACCGGTGAAAAGATATTGAGCGCTCCCGCCCGGGGAAATATACAAAGGACGGATTATTCCATCACCGTTTTTTCCCCTGATAGCAAATACCTGTTGACATCCTGTATGGAAAATACTGCTACTTTATGGGATGCACATACAGGCCGCCAGTTAGCTACCTTGGCTGAGACGCACGTCATAGATAAAGCAGTATTTTCTAAAGACGGTAAGTATATCCTTACCTCAAATATAGACTCTTTTGTGAAAAAATGGCCTTTGGACAGGATATTGGATCCCTCCAATATTTTAAATCGGGCAGATGTCGCAGGAGTGACGGATGCCGTTAACACGCACAATGAATACATTCGGCTTTCTGAGACCAAGGGTAATGGTGGTTACTTTGAGCTGGATAAAAAGGTAAACAAAAAACCATGGGGATTTATTGTGTCATTGCCACATGGCAGAATATTCACAGCTTCAGATAATTATATAAAGGTGACTGACACTACCAGCGGACGAATATCTGTTGACTCACTCAAGGATAAGAAAAATGAGCTGTATGGCATACTGGTGTCGCCTGACGGCAATTACCTGATGGCCAATTTTGGTGTGTGGAAGCGTAATCCGGGAGGGAATCTTTCGAGTATGTGGATTACTTATTCCACCCTGTGGGATTTAAATGCCGGACGCATATTAGGATCGTATAATGTGCCGACTTATGAGGGCGTATTTTCGCCGGACAGCAGGTATTTCCTGTTTACTCCTTATGATAAGCATAATAAACTGGTTGACGTAAAAAGTGGTGAAGAGCTTGCTGATGGCGTATTGGGAACTTCTTTTTCAAAAGACAGCAAAATGCTTATTGAGAAGGTTAGTCATTACGATTATAACGACAAGACAAATGAAAGTAAAGAAATTATAGACAGTGTAAGTGCATGGGCAATAGAACCTGAGGATATCATCAAAAAGATGAAAGGTAAAATAGGTGACCTGACACGTGCAGAGAAAAAGAAGTACGGGGTGGGGGATAATACAGGTAAACACTAATACTGAACATGACAAAACATATCAGTTTCGTACTTTTTTCGATAATTGTATTGTGCTCTGGCCATGTGTATGCACAAGGCCGTAAAGCTATATTGCCCGGGAAAGATAGGATATACCGTGGCAGATACGACAGCTCTATGGCCATGGGCAGAAGATACCAGGCCGGTGGCAATACCAGTATGGCGCTGAAACGCTACCAGGATGCCGCTATAGCTGCACGTCAGTGCGGTATCCCGGGTTCGACTGCGGCAGCGGGAATAGACAGTGCATTTAAAGATATAGAGAATAGCAAGAAAAAGGCGCTTTCCCTTGCCCTCAGTAGCCAAGCAAATAATGAAGTATATGCCAATCACGATCTGGCTATGGGGTTCAGGTATGCTCAATACGCTTATGAAGCAGACAGTAATAATGCCGACGCCTGGAGGCTCTTGTATATTTGTGGCCTGCAGCAAGGTGAAAAAGCCCCCCAGTTATTTCCATCGCTGATTATTAAGGATAGTTCTGATTTTATTACTGTAAACCTGTCTTCTGATGGTGCAAGAATGGTAACTGTATCTGCTGACTCTATTATTCGCATATGGAATACTGCGACAGGTGATATAATTGCTTGGTTTCGTCCGATAAGCAATACACACAGAATATTACAAGCTAAAATTTCCGCTAATGGTAAAAACGTGTTTGCGTACAACTATGCTGATACGATTATGTATTTGTTTGATATAGAACATCGGGCGCTACAGTCAATACCGACAACTAAAAATTCAGATTGCAGGTTGTCGCCTGATGGCGAAAGAATAGTAATTCATCCATATTATAATTATAGAACTGATTCGTTTGCTCGTCCGGATCTGCTTAGAGGGAGTAACCTTAATTAAGGTTAAAATGAAATAAAATTTCAATAATGCAGTTAATATTACATGATGAGATCAGTAGTATTTGCCGTACCGTTTTTCTTCTGCGCTTTTACTGCAGGCGCACAAAATAGCCGCGTATACTCAACGCTGGACACAGCAAGGGCCTACGCCTATTATGACAGCTCGTGGCACTATGGCATGAACTCCGCACGCCACCAGCTATACCTGGATAGTGCACTTATGGTGATGCCCACATCGGCCTATTTCTGGCAGCAAAAATCCATGCCGCTCTACAAGCAGGGCAAGTGGCTGCTGGGCCGTCCCTTCCTTGACAGTGCGGTAAAGTATGATCCCCACAGGTGGTTGGACTATCGCGCTTTTATGACCTGCATCTTTGAGCGTAATTACCGCGATGCCCTTGCCGACCTGTACAAGGTAAAGGTGATGCCTCACAACAACACATCTGTAATGGACCATCCGTACAACTTTTATATAGGCCTGTGCCATTTGCAGCTCAATGATTTTGACAGTAGCTTATACTATTTCAAAGACTGTGTAGATGAAGAGTTGAAAGCCCATGGCGAAAAATGGGTGCATTACAATCACCTTTATTACCTGGGCATAGCATACTATGAAAAACTGGACTATACCGCTGCGCTCAATTGTTTTGAGCGTGCGTTGAAACTGTACGACAAATTCTGTGATGCCAAATATTACAAGGCCATATGCCTGTATAAAACGAACCGCAAGCAGGAAGCTGCGACGGTGATGGAAGAGGCGTACGCCAACTTTAAAGATGGTTATGGTATGAACGAAGATAATGCCGTGTATGAAAGGTATCCATACCAGTTAAGAAAGGGTGCTTATGCCGAAGCCGTGGAAGGGTTTAAGAAAATGGCTGAAAAAACTAATTAATACCGGGGTATGAAACGCACTATATTCCATCGTTTTACTAAACAGCAATATAAGCATACCGGCATCATAGTGTTGTTGCTTGTGCTGGCTATATGGGATAAGCCGCATGTTAAAGTTAGCTTTAAGTATGTGGCAGAAGCAAAACCCGATGTGTCTTTTCAATACAGAACAATTGCTACGTCTGATAGCGCTGATGACCTGGTAGCTTACGAATTTCATAAACGCAAAGGAGACAATGGTGTGGATTATAGCTGCAGCGCCATCATCAGGCGAATGAACCCTGCAAAGGATAATTATAAAAAGTTCTGTAAAGCGGTAATCGTAGATATAATGACATCGCTGAATACAGATAATGTGGACGTGACCATATACGATGACTACCAGGCCTATGTGCTGGGTGAAATAAAAAGCAATCGGTTCGGAGGAATAAGCCAGGCTGAGTCAGATTCGGTAAACAGCCATATAGTGGCTATGTATAACAATGACATTGACTGGGGAGATACGGTACGTAATATGAGCTACTATAGCAAGGCAGGCAATGCATATACAGAGGCCGTAGTGTTTGATCATCGACGCAATACATTCTTAAGGTAAGATGGTAATGAGAAGAAGATGCATTAGGTCTCAGATATCTATCAGTGATACCTGTGTTTTATCATACAGTTTCAGCCAGTCGCTTTTAAGTATGGCGTAGAGGTATTCATCTTCAAGTTCACCTTTATCATTAAGTCCTGATTCGCGTGAGATCCCTTCAAACTGGAAGCCGGCGGTTTTCTCTATTGATCTTTTAGAAGCAGTATTTGATACAAGGCATCCTGTTGCCAGCCTGTTCAGCCCCAGTACCTCAAATGCAAAGTAGAACAGGTGTGGCTTGCTATCCGGCGCTATGCCTTGCCCTCTCATATGCAGCAGTGTATCTGCGCCTGTGTAGCCTTTAAGCGTTGCCCATTCATCTATGCCCAGCAGGCTCATGCCCGCAAGCTTACCGTCTTTTACGGCATAGAATCCGTATTTCATTCGTTTGCCATCTTCATACTCAGGGCGGTAATGGTGCTCTATTTCAAAAAGCAATTCAGGTGAGTCAGGATAGCCGCTGAACATATTTTTCACCTGTTCAAGGTTGTCCTCGTTAATAGGATAGAGTGTTATGGAGCCTGAATGCAACGCTTTAAGCATGTTAGGAATGATTTACAATACAAAAGTAAGATTTTGTCATAAACACCCCCTACAATTGGCTTTTTCACCATCCGTCTGTTTCATTTCCGCGTACTACTTTTGCCTTGTTGTTGTAATGATCAAAATAACACCAGGGAATTATTTAATAGATACATTTGCAAATTCACTAACATTTTAAAACACTGAAAAATGAGAACAATCAGGATAGTAGTAATGGTCTTAGCCGTACTGATGACGGTACCTCTGATAATAGCATTGTTTGTACCAAGGGCTTATACCGTGGAACGTGAGATAGTGATCAACAAACCAAAACAGGATGTGTTCAATTTTGTAAAAATGCTTAAGAACCAGGACAAGTATAATAAATGGCTGATGGCAGACCCTAACCTTTCGCAAGACTTCAGGGGCACTGATGGTACTGTAGGTTTTGTAGTAGCGTGGGACAGTAAAAAAGTAGGAAAAGGAGAACAGGAAATTAAAAAGCTTGTAGAAGGTGAACTGCTTGGATGCGAGACCCGTTTTGAGAAGCCGTTTAAAAGTATTGCTAATACTACTATGACCACCGAGGCTGTTAGTGATAATCAGACAAAAATAAAATGGGTATTTGCCGGCACAAGTCCATACCCTATGAATATGATGAACCTGGTGATAGACAAGATGCTGGGCGGAGACCTGGCAATAAGCCTGGGCAATCTTAAGGTACTACTCGAGAAACAATAACTTTTTCAACAACTATTTTATAACCTTAAAAACGAAAATTATGGCTGCAGTAAACATTTATTTGAATTTCATGGGCAACACAGAAGATGTGTTCAATTTTTACAGATCAGTATTCGGTGGCGAGTTCTCTATGTTCCAGCGCTTCAGCGATACGCCGCATGGTGCGCAGATGCCTGAAGGCGACAGGGATAAAGTGATGCATGTTACACTGCCTATAGACAGTAACACAAGGCTCATGGGTACTGATGTGATAGAGTCGATGGGGCAAAAATTGACTATGGGCACTAACTTCTCGATCTGTATAGACCCGGCTAGTCTTGACGAAGGTAAAAAATTATTTAACGGCCTTGCCGAAGGAGGTAACGTTGTTATGCCACTGGAAAAAATGTTCTGGGGCGCATACTTCGGGCAGGTAACAGATAAGTTCGGTATACAGTGGATGGTCAACTATTACGATAGCCCGCAGCAGTAATACCGGCTTTTGGCAGGGCCAGAAACCAAAATATAATGGTAGAAGTATTTAAGACAAACGTAGAGCACGAACACCAGGCAATGGTGCTGGAGCAAATGCTGACACAGCATTTCCCCTTGCTCAGAGTAGATTTTGATATAGAAGATTGCGACAGGATATTGAGAGTGGAAGGAGCTACTGTAGCCACTCCACGCATCATAGAGCTGATGACGGCAAACGGTTATCATTGCCATATACTGGAGTAAACAAATTCATCCCGGCAGCAGGTTTTTTATACCTGCTGCTATATGGGATATTTACCCTGTTTTTTTACTGGTCCTTTGAACATCGCATTCCGTATGCTGAAATTTCTTTGAAAAAAAATTTGTGCAACCAAAAGGTTTCCTATATTTGTGCAACCAAAAGGTTTCGTTTATCATGAGAAGAGATGTGTTTCAGGCAATAGCAGACCCCACGAGGAGAGAGATACTGAACAGGATAGCGCGTCAGCCATTGAATGTAAATACAGTGACCGAGCATTTTGATGTAAGCCGTACCGCTATTTACAAACACATTAAGATACTGGTAGAGTGCGGCCTGGTAGATATGAAGCAGCAGGGCAGGGAACGCTACTGCGAGGCAAGGCTGGAAAAACTGAATGAAGTAGCCAGCTGGGTAGAGCAGTATAAAGAAATGTGGGCAACAAAACTGGATGCACTTGAGGTATATCTGGATAAGGTACAGCAGGAAAGTAAGCCGGAGACTGTATTCCGGAAGAAAAGAAAATAACAGCAACTACGATCATATTCATCACCTACATACAACTCAATATGGAACAGGCAAACACGGAAAAAAGGGAACATACAATAGTCCGGGAATTCAATGCGCCCCGCGAACTGGTATTTAAAGCATGGAGCGAAGCAGAGCGGCTCAGGCAATGGCGGGCACCCGGAGGTTTCGAGATAGAAGTATTAAAATTGGATTTTCGCCCCGGTGGGATATTTCACTATAGCATCAGGGGAAATGGACAGGAAATGTGGGGCTTGTTTGCATATAAACAAATTGTTGTTCCGGAGCGTATTGAGTTTGTCCTTTCTTTTTCTGATAAAGATGGCAATGTAGTTGCTGCTCCAGTACTGGATGGAAAGTGGCCTGCGGAAATGCTGAATGTGGTAACATTTACAGAGCATGACGGCAAAACAACAGTTACAATAAAAGGCGGCCCGCTAAATGCTACGGAAGAACAACTCAAGGTGTATGCTGACAACCTTAGCGGTATGGAAGACGGCTACGGTGGCTCGTTCGGAAAGCTGGATGCATACCTGGCAATACTCACAAATAAATAATCATCAAAACAAAAACAAACAAAATGAAAAAGATCAACATTATTTATTGGATATCCACTATCCTCTTTGCATTGCTCATGCTGGCATCAGCAATGCCTGATGTGCTCAAACTGCCGGATGCAGTTAAGTTTATGGCCATGCTGGGTTATCCCGCATATTTCACCCCATTCATTGGCTGGGCCAAGGTATTGGGTTGTGTCGCCATTCTTGTTCCCGGTTTTCCGCGCATTAAAGAATGGGCTTATGCAGGCCTTTTCTTCGACCTTATAGGCGCCACATATTCACAACTTGCCATAGGCCCGTTCAATCCGCAAATGCTCATAATGCTGGTATGGATATTGCCGGGTGTTGTGTCCTATATGTACTATCATAAGAGACAACAGGCATTGGGTAAATAATTATTCATTTTTTAAATCTTGATCAACATGCAAAACGGACCTTTAATAATTGAGCGTACCTACAACGCACCCTCAGATAAAGTTTGGGCGGCACTCACCAGCAAAGCTGCCATGAAAGAATGGTGTTTTGATGTATCGGGTTTTGAACCGAAGGTGGGTTATGTATTCACTTTTGAGGGTAGCAATGACTGCGGGAATTTTCAGCACGAATGTGTGGTGACAATTGCAGAACCTAATAAACTACTGGCCTTTAGCTGGCGGTATATTGGTTACGAAGGTAATTCGTTGGTTACCTATGAATTATTTGATGAAGGTGATAAGACCAGGGTTCGGCTCACACATGTAGGCCTGGAGACAATAGCTGTAAACGGAAAAGGATTCGAGAGAGAAAGCTTTGAGGGTGGCTGGACAGACATACTCGGCACTTTGCTGATGAACTATCTCGAAAAATGATCATTTAATTGATCTTATATAAGAACGAAAAGCTGTGGTATTTTCTTTTGTCAGGAAGTACTGCAGCTTTTTTATTGCCAATGCGGTATTTTTGTGCATGTCTCTTTTTATCACATCGCTCAACTCAGGTAGTAATGGCAATTGCTATTACATAGCCAATGAGCATGAGGCCATACTGGTAGATGTGGGGCTTACCTGCAGGGAGACAGAAAAAAGAATGCGCCGGCTCGATCTGTCTATGGAAAAGGTAAAAGCCATTTTCATATCTCACGAACATGGCGATCATATAAAAGGGGTCGAGGTGATCTCAGCTAAATACAAGCTGCCTGTTTACATTACACCTCTTACCTGGGCCCATAGCCGCCTGCGGCTGGAAACGTCATTGATAAAGCCGTTTAAAGGATACGAACCGGTAATTATTGGTGGACTCACTATTCACCCCTTTCCTAAGTTTCACGATGCTGCCGACCCTCATAGTTTTATGGTGTCGGGCAATGGGGTGAATATCGGTGTGTTTACTGACATTGGCACCCCCTGCCTGCATGTTATCGATCATTTCAGTCAATGCCATGCTGCCTTCCTGGAGGCAAATTACGACGAGGTAATGCTCGCAAACGGCAGGTATCCCATTCACCTGCAAAGGCGCATTAGCGGAGATGTTGGTCACTTGTCTAACACGCAGGCGGTAGATATGTTCATAGCGCACAGGCCTGCTTATATGAGCCATGTATTCCTGTCTCACCTGTCTAAAGACAACAACGACCCGAAGGTTGCATCAGACCTGTTCAATGCGCATAGGGGCAATACACAGGTAGTGGTGGCATCACGGTACAATGAAACAGAAGTGTATCACATACAGGCTACAGGTACCGGCAGAAAGCTGAAGAAACATATTGAAGTACAGTCTTCAGTGCAGATATCTTTATTTTGATCCCTTCCCTTTAAAGTTACTTTCAGTCTTCAGCCATTTTATGGGCGGGAAGTTTTTTGCTGCATGGCGCTCTGTAGGGTTTCTTACTTTGCTTACTACGCCGTCTTTTATCATGCGTTCGTGTATGGTTGTCCAGTCGGGTAGGGTGGCTTCTTCCTGCAGCCAGTGGGCGTAGGTGGCTTCATTGCACCATGCAGGTAGTTGCTGCATAGCCTTTCGGTGCGGTACCGAGTTACGGAAAGTTTTCATGTCGGCATCTTTATCCCACATGGTCAGTGTCCAGAACACCAGGCCTTTGTCTATCAGTTCTTTTCCCTGCAGGAATCCGTCTGTGATGAGCAGTTGTTTTAAGGAAGCATTGTTTGCCCTCATAAAACCCGGCAGATACCATATCGATTTTAGCCTCAGTCTTGTTGCAGAGATAAATACCATTGGCCCATTTTGTATAGCTAAGGTACAACAATGCCCGATAGCAAAAGCAGTAAGCCATGGCTAGATAGATACAAGACTCCCTCAGCCAGGCCGCCTTTGTGAAGCGATAGCACACTCTATTTAATTTCGGCTAAAGCCAATATTGTTATTCATTAATTCCCTGACCTGAAGGTCGGGGCAACTTGCATTTTGTCAGCATTTTTTAGGCCCGTACATTGCCTTAGTAGTACCAATTGCCCCGACCTTCAGGTCGGGGATAATCATGGCAAAGAGAACAGGCTTTAGCCGAAACGTTCGCACATTACTACCCAAAAACAAAACGCCCCGTATAACGGGGCGTTTTTGACATTTATGACTTTCGACTTTATACTATCGACTTTCGACTAAATTAAGCGTGTTGCTTACCGCGTGTCTTAGCTACTACTTCTTCTTCCACGTTACGTGGTGCAGCAGCGTAGTGGCTGAACTCCATTACTGAAGTTGCACGGCCTGAAGACAATGAACGCAGCTGAGTTACATAACCGAACATTTCGCTCAATGGAACTTTAGCTTTTATCACCTGCAGTCCGTTACGGCTGTCCATACCTTCCAGCATAGCACGACGACGGTTAAGGTCACCTGTTACATCACCCATGTACTGATCAGGAGTAGTTACTTCCATCTTCATGATAGGCTCCAGCAATACCGGCTTAGCTTTCTTACCAGCCTCACGGAAACCAGACTTAGCGCAAAGCTCGAATGACATACCATCACTATCCACCTGGTGGAAAGAACCGTCGAATATGCGTATCCTTAAGTTCTCTACAGGGAAACCTGCAAGAGGGCCTGTGGTCATTGATGCTTCAAATCCTTTCTGGATAGGAGCGATGAACTCACGTGGTATAGAACCTCCGAAGATATCATTGATGAACTGGTAAGTACCTTTACCTTCTGCCAGGAACTCAGGATCAGCAGGACCGATCTCGAACTGGATGTCGGCAAACTTACCACGACCACCTGTTTGTTTCTTGTATATTTCGCGGTGCTCTATTTTCAGCGTGAACGCTTCCTTATAAGCAACCTGCGGAGCACCCTGGTTGATCTCTACCTTGAACTCGCGACGCATACGGTCAACGATGATCT
>JAOQAP010000104.1 GCA_025963465.1 Flavipsychrobacter sp. | reverse complement strand
CGGTGGTGCTGCTGTTGCCGAAGTTGATCATGTGGTCCACATTTATAAAGGTATTGAAGCCTATTGCGATACTGTTCTGTCCATATACACTAGCCCCGTTACCAATCACAACATTATTTGCGCCATTACTTTTTGTAACATCAGCACGGAAGCCAATAACAGTATTGTTACTTGCCTGTGTCGGAGTGTTCATAGAAAAGCCGCCTATTGCTACGTTTTCTTTACCGCTAATGTTAGCAATCATTGCATCTGTGCCCATGGCGGTATTGGTATGACCAGTAGTGTTTCTCGCAAGCGCACTTGTACCTACAGCTGTATTGTTTGGAAAAGTGGTGTTATCGTGAAGAGCGTTTACACCGACTGCAGTATTTGCCAGTCCTGATGTATTAGATGACAACGCCTCGGAACCAACCGCCGTATTTAATGAATTTGTGTTTAAGAAAAGCGCATTATATCCTACCGCAGTATTGCTGGTGCCTGTACTGTTAGCCATCAACGACTGGGACCCTATAGCAGTATTGTAGCTGCCAAGGATCGAGCCTGAAATTCCCAGATTTGAAAATAGTGCCTTGAACCCTACAGCAGTATTGTATGTTCCCTCTGTGTTATAAAATAAAGCATTTCTGCCGATAACTGTATTGGCGAAACCGTGGGTGTTTTGATAACCGGCACCTGAACCTATAAAGGTATTGAATAAACCTTCGAAGCTGGTAGTTGATGGAATATTATCCCGTCCTGCACCCGCACCTACGAAAGTGTTGTAAGGAGCATCCGAGTGAATGTGCAGCATATCTGCGCCTGCAGCATTTCGTAGCCGTATCAGCGGCTGCCTGGGCGATTGTATAGTATTGGCATCAATAACAAGTTGCGAAGTATCTGCATTGCCTTTTATATGCAACTTTCCCGCTGGAGTTGCTGTACCTATACCAACGTTTTGTGTAAAAGCATTTGCCCCAACAGCAAGAGCGATGAGGAGTAGAAGGAAAGTTTTCATAACTACAAATTGAGGATACGAATTTACTTAAATGCTGCGGGTTTATGCGGGGCAGGAGTATGAAAGCCACCGAACATTTTTGCCCTTGTTGGTCTTCCTTGCAGCCGTGCCGTTGAATGGTATTGTCACCTTCAACCGTAGCGTTCGTCAGGAAAGCGGAGTAAAGAGATGCGGATAATCGTTCCGATAGCTATCGGAATGTGACCCTCCGATTCCTCAGGATAAACTACACGATGATCAATCGGAGTTACTTCAGCTTGTACCATAATTCTTATTACTAAAATGTCAGCCAATCAAATAGTTTCTAAAGTCTGCTCGTTTTGCACCAGGATTAAAGGATTTTCGGATTAGCAGGATAAGAGGAATGGTGTAGACGACAGGAACAACAACCTGATAATGATGGTGGCGAACCGATAATACGACATCAGCCAGTAACAAAAATCAAATCATTATCAGAATTGATGGGGGCATATAAAACCACCACATCAAAACAAATTCATTTATTGGGATTGCAGGATTTCAAATGGCAACGGTCATTTCATAATCACATCATACGAAATGAAGAATCGTATTTACACATTTCAAATTATATTCAAAACAATCCTCGGAATTGGAAAGAAGATAAATTTTATACCTATTTAGGGTCTGCTGAAAAAGTCTAAGCACATTTAATATTACAAAAATATATAATATCATTGGAAGTTGCTTTATAACCTGTTCTATAACTACCGGGGCTCGAAAACACAGGTTCGATATGAGGGTGTAGCATGGCTTTTAAAAGGCACAAAAATGCCCTTTCGGACAGTTTTACCAGGTTTAGTATAAAATAAATGCACATAATCCAGCTTTCTGATGTTTCCTTCATTCTTGCTTTGATTTTTTGTAAGCCGTAAGCGTTTTTTCCTTGCCCAAACTTGCCTTCAATTTCATTTCGTCCGGCCATTTCTTTTTGAAGTGTACGTTTTTCTGCATGGCTTGTTTTCGGTGGTCGTCCCAATTGCTTTCCCACAAATCGAATTGCTTTTTCTTTCAGATATTGCCGGTTAGCTTTATTACCAAAGATGGCATCAACTGATACTTTTTCAGGATAACATCCATATATTTCTTTGTACGCTTCTACACATTCTTTTAATCGTATTCCTTCATTAAAATTATCCCAGCTGATTGTTTGTACATGGGTGAATCCATCTTTAAGCATTACCAGTTGTTTACTTCCAAACTCTGTCTGCACCCGGTCTTTACCTCGGGGAATGGGGCGAACATGAGGCTGATAAAGGCTTACAATCCGATGCTCAATCGTTCGCTTATCTTCGGTGAACATTTCCTGTTGTTGACGGTGAACTTCATGTATCACCTGCAAGAGCTTCCAATCTCTTTTATTCAATGCTGCCTTTAAAACTGTATGCTGCTCAAGAAGTTTGTTGATGTACTTCATATCTCTTGATACATACTGCAGTTGACGTCGCAATGCTTTTCGGATGTTTTTCTTTGTTTTCTTTTTCTTCTTTGCAATGGTAAGGTATTGCTGGCGGGCTTTGTTTTTATACATACGGGGCTGGCGTAACTTACCATCTTTACAAACCTGGGCTATCATTCTTTCCAATTGCTGACGGCTTTCATTGAGCAACTTCAGATCTGTCGGATATTCTATTTGCTGCTCTGCCACAGTAGCATCAAGCAGAAGGGTTCCGCTATTAGCAGGCAAAGTATTATTGTCACCTGTGGTATTATTGTGTTCAATATTAGTTGATGGTTCAATGGGCTGTTCTTCCTTATTATTAGCGGTGTTTTCATCAACATCTGAACAAGTATCTGAACTGCTGTTTTCATTAGCAGATGATGAAGTGTTTCCTGCGGTATCTTTTGAGGGTGACGCAATAACGCCGGCCTGCTGTAGCACCAACTGATTGAACTCTTCCATTACATCCTGCCCTAAACGATAGCGGATGGTTACAAACAACGACGGATCAAAAGCTTCTTTGGTGGTAAAACTGCTTAACCCAACCAAATATTGCAGGTACATATTTTCCTGTATTTGTGCCACCACTTCACGATCATCAATGTTTAGCATATGCTTGATAATGACAGCACCAATAACCATGCGGGCACTAAGAGAAGGTGCACCAAAATCACTGTTCATTTTTCTATAGTAAATATTAGCCAGCTTATCCCAGGGAATTGAGTTGGCTAATTTTACCCAACGGTTATCTTTATCCAAATGTTGGAGAAATGGTGTTTCAAAACCTTCCAGGGTAAGCTGCGACTGAGGAGTATAGCGTATCAAAGTGCAAGGGTTTTATACACTTATGACAATTATCCTTGCACTTTTGATTCATTGATTATCACTAAAGTTATTGACAGTTGTGCATTACAGCTTTATTCAGCAAGCCCTATATAACCGTTTCAAAATAACTACGCAAATGGAAACTTGTTTAGCTCAAAAGATAATGTGAGAAAAATTTCCCAATGATTTGGCGGTACAAGTGTGCGACGCAACGATGTTAAATCAGGGAACAAATGTC
>JAOQAP010000090.1 GCA_025963465.1 Flavipsychrobacter sp. | reverse complement strand
TACCAAATCTAACAACCCTTGTTTACCGCCACTGTAATCATAAGCGCTGCTATATTTCCAATGTTGCGGTTCACAAACAAACCCTGCTTCGACCGGATTATTATGTATGTAATCCAGGCGCTGGGACATCATTTCGGTCGTTGATAATTGTACCGGGTGACTATCCTGTATCCAGAATTGGAAATCATAATTATTGCTATTGGCTTTACCCGCCCGGCCAAACATCCACAGCATCCATTCTTTCCTGCTTTCGTAGTTACTTTGTTCTATTTCCAGCCTTATATTCCTTGATATAAAGCTTTTCATATCTCTTATGATGTCCTCAAGTTTATTATCGCCATTACTGCCTAATATCATATGAACATGACTTGTCATGATAGCCCATGCACCAACCCGTAAACCCTTTTCCCGCTGACAGAATCTGACGCTGTCAATGAATATCTGACGGTATTCATCCCTTATAAATGCATCTATCCAATTTACTACGGTGAATGTGACAAAATAAAAATCTTCCTGTTCACGAATACGGTATTTAAGTCCCATGGTCGTTTTTTTGTGCAACAAATTAAGTGTTTTTATGGAAGCTGATGTTTTTGTGTGCGGGGTTATACAGAAGCGGACGCTTCTTCATATGTAGGACGAAGCGGACGCTTCGACCAGTTCGTTTTTTATTGAAGCAGATGTTTTGCGTGCAGGGTTATACGGAAGCGGACGCTTCTTCATAGTAGGACGAAGCGGACGCTTCGATCAGTGATGCAGGGGCAAGCCCAGCCCCTACGGAATTTTATATCCCACATTTCCCCCCAATTTCAATAAACAATATTTTATTTTATTATTTAACGCTGTTCATTTTGCAGAAAATGCAGGGTGTTTGGCTTGTTTTGTGTGTGTTTTGATACCGGAAGGTTGTCGAAATTTCGCATTGAACACTTTGGTAATCAACGCAATAACAGGTTATCCACATTTATTCACAGGTTATCCACGTGGGGTGGTAGGTTTTACACCTGAAATGTATCTACAACACAATACAGTAAAGGGTTTAAGGGCATATATCAACTTGTGGATAAATATGTTGATCTAAATGCGTGGGGATGTGTGGGAAATTGTGTTATTTTGTGTCTATAATTGGAAAACACACACATGACCAACTTTCTCGGTGAATATGAAGTAGCAATGGACGCCAAAGGGCGCTTCCTGCTGCCATCGGGATTCCGGAAGCAACTGGCTGAAGGGATGGGGGAAAAGTTTGTGGTAAACAGGGGTTTTGAAAATTGCATTACCATATACACAATGGATGTATGGAACGCGATAAGTGATAAGGTGAACCGCCTGAATGATTTCAAGCCTAACGTAAGGGAATTCAAAAGATTGTTTCTGAACGGCGCCAACATAGTAGAGGTGGACAGCGCCGACAGGCTGCTGCTACCAAAGCAATTGCTGGAATATGCCGGTATAAAAAAAGATGCTGTGTTGAGTGCGCAGGGCAATAAACTGGAGTTGTGGGATAAAGATACTTATTATAATTATCTCAACACGCGTGCAGGTGGATTTAGTAAGCTGGCGGAAGACGTAGCGGTAGATTTTGGTAACCCATTTGAAAATCTTTAAGAATGGGCAATCCTGATTTTTACCACACAACAGTTCTTTTACATGAGGCAGTAGACGGGTTGGCGATAAAGGAAGATGGTGTGTATGTGGATTGCACATTTGGCGGCGGCGGGCACAGCAGGCTGATACTTGAACAACTTGGGCCGAAAGGAAAGCTGATCGCATTTGACCAGGACGCTGATGCATGGAAGAACAAACCGGATGATGACAGGCTGATACCGGTGACCGAAAATTTTAAATACCTACAGCGCTTTTTGCGACTGCACGGACATAAAGAAGTAGATGGCATACTGGCTGACCTGGGCGTAAGCTCTTTCCAGTTTGACACAGCAGAAAGGGGGTTCTCCATACGCTTTGACGGACCGCTGGATATGAGAATGGACAAGCGTAGCGAACTGACCGCAGCGAAAGTGCTGCAGACATATAGCGAACCACAACTGCACCAGTTGTTTGAGCAGTATGGCGAAGTGAGGAACTCGAAGCAACTGGCGAAGCACATAGTGACGAACCGCAAGGGCAACGGGGTGCAAACGATAGAGGCGCTGAAAGCAATGCTGGGTCCGGTGATAAGGGGTGTGAACCCGAACAGGTACCTGGCGCAGGTGTTCCAGGCACTGAGGATAGAAGTGAACGATGAGCTGGGTGCGCTGAAAGACCTGCTGCAACAATCGGCAGCAAGCCTGAAGCCGGGAGGAAGATTGAGCATCATCTCCTTTCACTCGCTGGAAGACAGGATAGTGAAGCACTATATAAAACGAGGACGATGGGACGAGGCAGGGGAATATGAAGAACCGGTGAAGCCGCTGCTCAGGCCGGTAAACCCCAAGCCGATAGAACCAACGGACGCAGAAATAAAAGCTAACCCGCGGGCAAGAAGTGCGAGACTGAGAGTGGGAGAAAAAATTAGCTGATTAGCTGATGTGATAATTAGCTGATGAAATGAAATAGTAAAAAAATGGACGAGGTGTCCTGCAGTATATAAAACGGAGTGGTGAGCAGCGAAGAAACAAATAGTCAGCAGGAAGTGCTGACGCCCGCGCAGAGGGTAAGCAACGACTGGAGGTCGCTGGTGGAGAAAGTATCTTATAAAGCCATTGTAAATAATATTCCTTTTCTCGCATTTATAGTGTTGTTGTGTGTGCTGTATATCAGCAACAGTCACCGTGCTATAGAGATACAGCGGGCTATAAACACCCAGAACAAAACACTGAAGGAGCTGCGCTGGAAATATATGGACGTGAAATCGCAGCTGATGAAAGTGAAGACAGAAACGCAGGTAATAAAAATGGCAGAAGGCATAGGATTGAAACCATCGCTGATGCCGGCATATAAGATAACAGTACCCCCGACCCCTAAAGGGGAGGTGGCTGGTAAATAGGTTGATAAGTTACAGATTGATAGGTTATCCTCCTTCGCTGCGATCATGTTATCAGATAGGCAGCTACGGCGGACGAAGAAAGTTAAAGAGGTAATGGTTAAATAGTTTTTCAGGGGTGGATATAAAGAAGGACATACGGTTCAGGGTGTACATAGCTTTTACATGCATTTGCGTGTTCGGCTTTGCTATCATCATTAAGGCCGCCCTGATACAGGTGAAGGAAGGGCCAAGGCTGAAAGCGATGGCCAAGGAAATGCACACCCGTTTTGATACGCTGCTTGCTGACCGCTGCAACATATACACAGAAGATGGCGTGTTGCTCAGCTCTTCAAAACCTGAATTTGATGTACACATAGATTTCTCGGTGATCGACTCCGGCCTGTTTGCAAAGAACATTGATTCGTTGTGTCTGTGCATGTCGCAGTTGTTCGTTACCAAAACACCTGACCAGTACAAAGAAGAGTTCGTTCGTGCCTACAACGAGGAGAACAGGTATTACTTCCTGGGTAGGAAACTGGACTATTCACAGTATGAGGCAATACGTTCTTTCCCGATATTCAGAAAGGGCAAGGGGCTGGGCGGCTTTATAGTAGACTCAAGAGAGAAGAGGGACAATCCTTACAATATGCTTGCCTATCGTACGATAGGTGTTTATCGTGACAGCAATATAAGTGGACTGGAAGCTACTTACAATAAAGACCTGGTAGGCGAGAACGGCCGTAGGGTGGTACAGAAAAGCACTGGCAGTGTATGGGTGCCGATAGAAGGATCGGAAGTAGACCCGCAGAATGGCAAGGATGTAGTAACTACACTGGACATAGGTGTACAGGACGTGGCAGAACATGCCCTGATGAGCATACTGCAAAAGTATGAATGCCTGTATGGTACCTGTATAGTAATGGAGGTGGCAACAGGCAAGGTGCGTACGCTGGTGAACCTTGGCCGCCAGACCGATGGCAGCTACTGGGAAGATTTCAACTACGCTATGATACCAACAGAGCCGGGCTCTACCTTTAAGATGGTAACGCTGCTGTCGCTGCTGAATGACAAGTACATAAACGTGAACGACCTGGTGGACGCCCAGGGCGGCGCTATACATTTTGGCAACAGGACGATGAAGGACTCTCACCTGGGCCTGCATGTAATGCCGATATGGAAAGCCTATGCAGAGTCGAGCAATGCAGCAATGGCATGGCTGGCAGATAAATACTACAGCAACAATCCATCGAAGTATATAAAACATCTTACAGACCTGCACCTTGACCTGCCTACAGGTATAGACCTGGCAGGTGAGCGTAGGCCCGTGGTAACAAAACCGGGCAGCAGCTCATGGAGCAACACATCGCTGCCATGGATGGCTACGGGGTATGGTGTGCTGATATCGCCGCTGCATACCTGCATGCTGTATAATGCTATTGCCAATAACGGCGCAATGATGAAACCATACCTGGTAAGCTCTATAAAGGAATATGGTAAGGAAGTGAAAACTTTCCAGCCAACCGTGATAGAGCAGGTGGGTGATGCAAACGTGGTAGCGCAGTTGCAGAAATGCATGAGGGCCGTGGTAACAGAGGGTACTGCAAAAGGAATTGAATCACCATACTATACCATGGCCGGTAAGACAGGTACTGCGCAGGTAGCAGATAAAGGCATCCGCTATACCGATGGCGTGTACCAGGGATCTTTTGTAGGCTTCCTTCCTGCAGAAAATCCGAAGTATACTATCTGTGTAGTGATCAGGACAAAGCCGCACTCTGCAGCGTACTATGGTGGCGCTATTGCCGCGCCTGTTTTCAGGATGGTGGCCGATAAGATATTCTCGCAGAACATGGGCGCATGGGCCGGCCCGCTGGACAGTCTTTCGCGTAATGCATCGGGTGTGATACCTGCAAAGGCAGCTACTGCACGCAGCTACCAGGTATTGCTGGCGGCACTGGACAAAAGAACGCCGATGTCATTTGACTATATGAACATAATGACGGAACTGCATACTGATAGTAACAGGCATATGTCTGTGCAGCCGGCAAAACTATATAGAAATGTAATGCCAGATGTAACGGGTATGGGGCTGAGAGATGCTGTATATGTACTTGAGAATAACGGCCTGCTGGTAACAGTGGTAGGGAAAGGAAAGGTGTCAGTACAATCTATAGCGCCGGGAACAAGAATAGCAAAAGGACAAACAATAACACTGCAATTAAGCTAATGCCGATATTACAAGACATACTGATCAATGTAAAGCCTGTGCGCACACAAGGCAGCCTTGCCGTTGTGGTAAGCAGCCTGTGCATTGATTCGCGCAAGGTGGCGGGTGGCAGTGTGTTCATAGCGGTGAAGGGTACTTTGTCTGACGGGCATTCATTTATAGAGCAATCTATAGGGCAAGGAGCGACGGTGATCGTTTGCGAGACAATGCCGGCTGAGTTGAAAGAAGGTGTTACTTATGTGCAGGTGAAAGACAGCGCTGCTACTGCAGGGCTGATGGCTGATGCATTCTATGACTTTCCGTCTGTGCAGCTGAAGGTGGTAGGTATAACAGGCACTAATGGAAAGACCACAACGGCTACGCTGCTTTACAAGTTGTTTGAAGCGCTAGGCCATAAGTGTGGTCTATTGTCTACGGTACAGAACCATATTCACGATAAGATAGAGATAGCTACACATACTACCCCTGATTCTATATCCATTCACGCAATGCTGCGCAGGATGGTAGATGCGGGTTGTGCTTATGCATTTATGGAGGTAAGCTCTCATGCTGTGCACCAGGAGCGCATAGCAGGTATCAGGTTCGTGGGTGGTGTGTTTACTAATATCACGCACGATCACCTGGACTATCACAAAACATTTGACGAATATATAAGAGTAAAGAAACGCTTTTTTGATGAGCTTCCTGCTGATGCATTTGCATTGACCAATGCTGATGATAAGCGCGGAATGGTGATGCTGCAGAATACAAAAGCGGAAAAACATACTTACAGCCTGCGTGTGCCGGCTACTATAAAAGGCAAGGTGATGGAGAACAACCTGACCGGCCTTGTGATGATAGTAGACAATACGGAGGCGCACTTCAGGATGATAGGCACATTTAACGCTTACAACCTGCTAGCGGTATATGGCACGGCAAAGCTGCTGGGCGAAGACAAGATGCAGGTACTGGCGGTGCTGAGCGGACTGCATGGCGCGGCGGGCAGGTTTGAGACCTATATGTCGCCGAATGATAAGATACTGGGGATAGTAGACTATGCGCATACGCCTGATGCACTGATCAATGTACTCGCGACCATCAACCAGTTGCGCACACAGGGGCAGAGCCTGATAACAGTGGTGGGCTGTGGCGGCGACCGTGACAGGGCAAAGCGCCCGATAATGGCAGAAGTGGCCTGTGAGCATAGCAACAAAGCAATACTTACGGCAGATAACCCACGCAGCGAAGACCCGGAGGAGATACTGAACGAAATGGAAGCAGGGCTGACAGGGCCGCAAAAAAGAAAGAGCCTGAGAATAACAGACAGGAAAGAAGCGATAAAGGTAGCATGTACGCTGGCACAGCCGGGAGATATAATACTGGTAGCAGGTAAAGGGCATGAGACCTACCAGGAGATAAAAGGAGTAAAACATCATTTTGACGACAGGGAGATATTGACAGAAGCTTTTGAAACACTAAATAAATAACCGGCATAGATGCTGTACTATCTGTTCACATACTTACGCGATACGTTTCACCTGGCAGGTGCGGGAGTTTTCAACTTCATCACCTTCCGTGCGGCTATGGCTATTATACTGTCGCTGGTAATATCGTTGCTGCTGGGTAAGCGCCTCATTGTCTTCCTGCAGCGCAAGCAGATAGGGGAGACAGTGCGTGACCTGGGCCTGGAAGGGCAGATACAGAAAAAAGGTACGCCAACAATGGGTGGGATAATTATTCTTGCTGCTATACTGATACCTACTTTATTGTTTGCCCGTGTGCTGAATGTGTATATAGTACTCATGCTGGTATCTACCGTATGGTTGGGTCTTGTGGGCTTCCTTGACGACTATATTAAAGTGTTTAAAAAGAACAAGGAAGGCCTTGCAGGAAAGTTCAAGGTGCTTGGTCAGATAGGGCTGGGAATTATAGTAGGTGTTACTATGTACTACAACAATCACGTGGTTATCAGCAGGGAAGTAAAAGGTAATGATACAGGGGTGCATAATGCTGCAGAAAAACTGGAGTCTGACAAGTATACCCGTAAAGATGAAAATGGCCGTACACATACGTATGTGAATGTCCGCACCGCTACTACTACTATCCCATTTGTAAAGACACATGAGTTCAGCTTCAGCAAGATAGCTGAGGTGTTTGGTAAGCGTAACCTGGATGTAACCACGCCTATCCTCTATGTGCTGTTTGTGATATTCATAATTGTTACGTTCTCCAACGGGGCCAATATCACGGATGGTATTGACGGACTGGCGACAGGGGTATCTGCAATAATCGGTGTGTGTCTTGCTGTGTTCGCTTATGTGTCGGGTAACTATGTATTTGCCGGGTACCTGAACATTATGGACATACCTAACCTTGCAGAGCTGTCCATATTCATAGGTGCGTTTGTAGGTGCATGTATCGGCTTCCTGTGGTACAATGCATATCCTGCACAGGTATTCATGGGAGATACGGGTAGCCTGGCGCTGGGCGGTATCATAGCATGCCTGGGTATTATAGTGCGTAAAGAGTTGCTGATGCCTATATTCTGCGGCATATTCATCATAGAGAATTTCTCAGTGGTGCTGCAGGTGTGGTACTTCAAGCGGACAAAGAGAAAATATGGTGAGGGCCGCAGGATATTCCTGATGTCGCCGCTGCACCACCACTACCAGAAATTAGGATATCATGAATCAAAAATAGTAACCCGCTTCTGGATCATCGGCATCATGCTGGCGATCATGAGCATAGTAACATTAAAACTGCAATAGTGAGCACAAACACAAAACGCCTCGTAGTACTGGGCGCTGCTGAAAGCGGCTTAGGCGCTGCCTTGCTGGGCAAGCAGCAGGGGTGGGATGTGTTTGTAAGTGACGGAGGAAAGATTAAAGAGCAGTTCAAAGAAACACTACAGCAGAACGGGGTGGCATTTGAAGAAGGAGCGCATACAGTAGACAGAATATTGGATGCAACGTGTATAGTGAAAAGCCCCGGGATCAGCGATAAGGTGGCTATTGTAAAGCAGGTACGTGGTGTGGGGATAGAGGTGTGCAGCGAGATAGAGTTCGGGTACAGGTATAAAGGTGATAGTAAGATAATAGCTATAACAGGCAGCAACGGCAAGAGCACAACTACGAAGCTGACCTATCATATACTGAAAGAAGCAGGCTATGACGTGGCTATGGTTGGTAATATAGGTTACAGTTTTGCAAGGCAGATAGCAGAAAAGCCATGTGAATGGTACGTGATGGAAGTAAGCAGTTTTCAGCTGGATGATATTCACAACTTTCGTCCTGATGTAGCGGTGCTGCTCAACATTACACCGGACCACCTGGACAGGTACGATTACAAATTTGAGAATTATGTAGCATCAAAATTCAGGATAACACAGAATCAAAGTAAAGCAGACCACTTTATCGTAAACAGGGATGATAAAGTGATGATGGACTACCTGGCTACCCATTCTATTCAAGCTAATATAATATACCTAACGATGAGCGAAAACAACTTAACAGGGAACGAAGGCGGTCATATTAACAACGAACGTTTGCACATACAGTATGATGGTGACAGTGTGGAGATGTCGATACATGAACTTTCTATCAAGGGCAAACACAATCAATACAACAGTATGGCGGCGGGTATATCAGCACGTATAGCAGGCGTGCGTAAGGAAAAGATACGCGAGAGCTTCGCGAGCTTTGAGGGACTGGAACACCGCCTGGAGTATGTGGCGACGGTAAGAGGTGTGGAGTTCATCAACGACAGCAAGGCTACCAATGTGAACTCGGTATGGTTTGCGCTGGAAAGTATGAAAAAACCGGTGGTGCTTATACTGGGTGGCCAGGATAAAGGCAATGACTATATAGAGCTGATGGCCCTGGTGAAGGAAAAGGTAAAAGCAATAGTGTGCATGGGCGTGGACAATACACCTATACATACGGCATTTGGCGAAGTGATAGAAACTATGGTAGATACTGCTACGGCTGCTGATGCAGTACATGCAGCATATGCGCTTGCAGAAAACGGCGATGTGGTATTACTGTCGCCTGCATGTGCAAGTTTCGACCTGTTCAAAAATTATGAAGATCGCGGACACCAGTTCAAAGATGCGGTAAGAAACCTGTAATAGAGAGAAGTGATGAGTAAGAACATGACCAAGTTATTGACAAAGACGAAAGGCGACCAGGTGATCTGGGGCGTGGTTCTGCTGTTGTCATTTATCAGCCTGCTGGCTGTGTATAGCTCTACGGGGTCATTGGCTTATCGTATGGAAAAGAATTCGAGCTATTACCTGATCAAGCAGGTGATGGTATTAGGACTAGGGTTGCTGATCACTTATTGGGTCCATAGAGTAAACTATACAAAATTTGCAAGGGTAGCAGTGATCTTATATCTACTGAGCCTTCCATTATTAATATACACATTGTTCTTCGGTACGAGCCTTAATGAGGGTTCCCGCTGGATAAAGCTGCCGGTCATCAATCTTACCTTCCAGACATCGGACCTTGCCAAGCTGGCATTGTTCATGTTCCTGGCGCGGGTACTGAGCATGAAGCAGGCGGTGATAAAAGACTGGAAGACTGGTTTTGTGCCTGTGCTGCTGCCTATGTTGTTCACCTGTGCACTGATAGCTCCCGCGAACCTGTCTACAGCGTTGATGCTGGGCGCTACGTGCAGTATCTTATTCTATATAGGCAGGGTGCAGGTGAAGCACTTGCTGATGCTGGCGCTGTTCGGGCTCATAGGTGTTTCTGTGTTGTTCACCATATCGAAGATAACAGGATTTGGTAGAGCGAAGACATGGGAGCAGCGCATACAGGACTTTGGCGGAAAGAAAAAAGAAGGCGCACCGGAAGATGTATACCAGGTGCAGCAGGCCAAGATAGCAATAGCTAATGGCGGTGTGACAGGCAGAGGGCCTGGCAGAAGCCTGCAGAAAAATTTCCTGCCGCATCCTTATTCTGATTTTATCTTCTCTATCATAATAGAAGAGTACGGGTTGATAGGCGGCGCGGTAGTAGTGATGTTGTACCTGTTGTTTTTGTGGCGGAGTATCCTCATATTTAAGCGGTGCCCGTTTGCGTTTGGTGCGTTCCTGGCCGTGGGGCTGAGTATCACGCTGGTGTTCCAGGCTATGCTGAACATGGCGGTTAACGTGCACCTGGTGCCGGTAACGGGATTGACCCTGCCGATGATCAGTATGGGTGGTTCGTCCATATGGTTTACGAGTATAGCCATTGGTATAGTACTGAGCGTGAGCCGGTATGTGGATGAGATGGAAGGAGAGCGTAAAGGCAATACTAAAAAGACAACAGGAAAAGCGGAAAAAGCAGAAAAA
Source organism: Flavipsychrobacter sp. (assembly GCA_025963465.1). Classification (GTDB taxonomy): domain Bacteria; phylum Bacteroidota; class Bacteroidia; order Chitinophagales; family Chitinophagaceae; genus Nemorincola. The sequence goes on along the minus strand of JAOQAP010000090.1, from coordinate 25,605 downwards.
GAAACAGTAGACGAAGAGCAGGAAGAAGAAGCAATAGCTGTACTGGCCAAGAAACCGGGCAGGAAGCCTAAAGCAGGACCATTAAATAATAATTCGCCTTTGCCGGCAATGTAAGTATGAGCGGATTGCGTGTAATAATAGCAGGTGGTGGTACAGGCGGGCATATATTCCCCGCCATAGCAGTAGGGCATGCCCTGCAGCGGCTGCAGCCCGGCACACAATTGCTGTTTGTAGGGGCAAAGAACAAGATGGAGATGGAAAAGGTGCCTGAGCAGGGATTTGAGATAATAGGACTGGATATAGCAGGATTTAACAGGAGTAGTATCTGGAAAAATATTTCATTGCCAATGAAGCTCTGGAAGAGCAGAACAGCGGCAAAGGATATAATTAAAGATTTTAAGCCTGATGCTATAGTGGGTGTGGGTGGATATGCAAGTTTCCCGGTGTTGAATGCAGGTCAGTCGATGGGAGTGCCAACGCTGATACAGGAGCAGAACTCGTACGCAGGTAAGAGTAACAAGATACTGGGCAGGAAAGCAAAGGCAGTGTGTGTGGCTTACCCGAATATGGAGCAGTTTTTTCCTAAGGATAAACTGATACTGACGGGCAACCCTGTAAGGAAGAACATATCGCTGATGGACAAGACGAGCGAGGAAGGGAAAGCGTGGTTCAACGTAGAACACAAAGGCAAAACGGTACTGATAGTAGGCGGCAGCCTGGGCGCAAGATCTATAAATGAATGTATAGATGAGCAACTGGACGAGCTGATGAAAGAAGATATAAACATCTTATGGCAGACAGGTAAGCCATATTATGAGCAGGCAAGGAAGCATGGCGGTAAGTATGATGGCAGGGTAAAGGTCTTTGATTTTATAAGTGATATGGAACAGGCGTATGCCGCAGCGGATGTAATCATATCGAGAGCGGGAGCATTGGCCATATCTGAAATGTGCATAGCAGGCAAGCCGGTAATATTTGTGCCGCTGCCACATGCTGCTGAGGATCACCAGACGAGTAATGCAATGGCGCTGGTAAAGCACAATGCGGCGCTGCTGGTGAAAGACCATGAGGCGAAAACTGAATTGCTGAAAAAACTGCGACTGGTGCTGAATGATAAAGCAATGCAGGAGCTGATGTCGAAAAATTTGAAACTAATGGCCGTGAAGGATGCTGATGAACGGATAGCCGGTAAAGTAATAGAGATAGCGGGAAGGGGATATGTGATAGGTTGATAAGTTATAAGTTGACAGGTTAAAAGGAATAAACAAGGAATGAACGTAAGAGGTATAAAAAATGTGTATTTCGTAGGTATTGGCGGCATAGGCATGAGTGCACTGGCAAGGTTTTTCCGTGAGCAGGGCACTGTGGTGAATGGCTACGATAAGACCGAGACCGAGCTGACGAAACATCTCGTGAGCGAAGGCATGGGCGTACACTATACTGATGACGTGGCGCTGCTGGACAAAACAACAGAGCTGGTTATCTACACTCCTGCCATTCCTAAAGACCATAAAGAGCTGAACTGGTACCGTGATAATAACTACCCGGTATACAAGCGCAGCGATGTGTTGCAATGGATCACAGAATCTATGCATGCCATAACTGTGGCAGGTACACATGGCAAGACCACCATATCTACCATGACGGCATACCTGCTGCGTGAAACCGGCTATGGCTGCAATGCCTTCCTGGGCGGTATATCTGTGAACTATGACCGTAACTACTGGAGCAGCAAGAATGATACAGCTGTGATAGAAGCGGATGAATATGACAGGAGCTTCCTGAAACTATTCCCTGATGTAGCGGTGCTGACAGCAATAGATCCTGATCACCTGGATATATATGGCACTGCTGAGGAAATGGAAGCGGCGTTCATACAGTATACAAAGAACATAAAGCCGGGCGGCACACTGCTGGTAAAGCATGGGTTGCACAGGCAAGCGGAGCTGAAAGGGCCTAACACGGTTACTTATAGCCTGCAGAATGATGCGGCTGATATATATGCCGATAACATTCAGCAGAAAGACGGAGGATACATCTTTGATATCGTATCTGACAAATGGCGCATAGAGCAGCTGCACCTGCAGATAGGCGGCATGCACAATATGGAGAACGCTGTAGCGGCAGTAGCGGTAACGCAGATGCTGGGGATAGACCCTGAGAAAGTAAAAGCTGCACTGAAAGGCTTTAAGGGCATCAAGCGCAGGTTTGAATACGTGGTGAAGAATGATAAGGTGGTGTATATAGATGATTACGCGCATCACCCTGAAGAACTGGCTGCGCTGATCAAGAGCGCAAAGCGTTTGTTTGCAGGTCGTAAGTGCGTGGTGGCATTCCAGCCGCACTTATTTAGTCGTACCAGGGATTTTGCTGATGGCTTTGCGCGCAGCCTGGACATGGCAGACGAAGTAATACTGCTGGATATATACCCGGCACGTGAGCTGCCAATGGAAGGGGTGACCTCGCAGATGATAGCAGACAGGATGAGCAATGATGCGCACACAATATTATCGAAAGAAGGATTGATAGAATATGTAAAAGCTGCCCCGCTGGACCTGTTCATAACAGCCGGCGCGGGAGATATAGATAAACTGGTAGAACCGATAAAAAATATATTGCTGAATAAATAATGGCGAAGAAGCGCAAAATATCGATCCGCAAAATATTGCAGTTGTTCGTTACACTGGTGGTAACGGTATGCTGTGTTGTGGCGATGGTGAGCGCATCGAAAATAGAGAACAATAAGATGCTGACGAGCGTGGCGGTACATATCCGCAACGATAAGAAGTATCATTTTGTAGAGCAGCAGGAGATCATAGACCTGGCGATAAACCAGAAGAATATAGATGTGACACATACGCCATTATCTAAACTGGATATACATGGCATGGAGCAGGTGATACTGGCTGACCCATGGATAGCAGATGCGCAGGTGTATGTAGACAATGAAAGGGTATTGCAGATGTATGTAACGCAGCGTATACCGGTAGTGCGTGTTTTTCAGCAAAACACAGCCAGCTACTATATAGATACTACGCTGAGCATTATGCCGCTGTCTGCCAACTATATCTACTACACAACGGTAGTGACCAATGTGCCGGAGATAAAGAATGACAGCATGGGCTGGGCAATGAGGAAAGACATAGTAGCGCTGGTGCGCCACATACAGTCCGATTCTTTCTGGTCGGCGCAGATATCGCAGGTAATCGTAGACTCGGCAGATATGTTCGAGCTGGTGCCGATGATAGGTAATCAACGCATATTGTTTGGTGATGCGGAGAACATGAAAGAGAAGTTCAGCAACCTGTTCGCATTTTACAAGAACGTGCTGAACCACATAGGGTGGGATAAGTATGAAACGCTGGATGTGCGTTATAAAGGGCAGGTGGTAGCATTACCATCGCTGCCATATAAGGGGCCGGTAGACAAGGCCATAACAAACATGAACTGGATCAACAGCATAGTGGAAACGGAAGCGGCCAACGATACCAGGGATTCTGTGAACACAGCAGCGGCAAAAGTGCAGCAGGTGGTAGCAGAAAAGAAAAAAGAAGTTGCAAAACCTGTGCTGCATGCAAAGCCGGTTATCAAAAGCAAAACAGTAGTAAAAACAAAAGACAAATTCGCATTAAAGAGTAATAAGGAAAAAGGTAAAAAGAAGGCTGCACCTAAGTATGTGTATCCTGATAAGAAAGGTCATTAAAAAAGTGTTTTAAAAACTCAACGCAATATGAGCAAGAAAGAACAACCAATTATCGTAGGGCTGGACATTGGTACCACCAAAGTGGTAGCGATAGCCGGCCGTAAGAATGAATTCGGTAAAGTGGAAATTCTAGGTTTAGGCCGTTCTGATTCCGCAGGGGTCAGCCACGGTGTAGTTATGAATATCGAGCAGTGTATCCGCTCGGTAGAGCAGGCCATTGAAAAATGTATCCTGTCTAACCCCAACCTCGAGATAAAAGAGGTGTACGTGGGTATAGCGGGGCAGCACATCAAAAGCCTGCAGACCCGTGGTGACAGGGTGCGAACGAATACTGACAGTGAGATAGGCAAGGAAGATATAGACCTGCTTATCCGCGACCAGTACCGTACGTATATACCTGCAGGCGACCAGATAATAGATATTGTGCCGCAGGACTTTACTGTGGACAGTACGCCTTATGTGGTAGACCCGATAGGGATGAGCGGCGTGAAGATAGGCGCCAACTTCCATGTCATTACAGGCGACCGTAATGCCATCAGGAACATCAAGCGTTGTGTGGACAAAGCACAGTTGACAACACGTGACCTCGTGTTGCAGCCGTTGGCATCTGCAGCCGCAGTAATGAACGATGAAGACCTGGAAGCAGGTGTGGCTATCGTGGACATAGGCGGCGGTACTACCGATATGGCCGTGTTCTACGATGGTATACTGAAGCACACAGCGGTAATACCATACGCAGGCGTGAACATTACCAACGACATCAGGAACGGACTGGGTGTATTGCGTGCCCAGGCCGAGCAGATGAAGGTGCAGTTTGGTACTGCGATAGCAGAAGAAGCGAACAGCAATGCATATATCACCATACCGGGCCTGAGGGGATTGCCTCCAAAGGAAATATCAGTAAAGAACCTGGCCCACATTATAGAGGCCCGTATGCACGAGATACTGGACTATGTGGTATACCACCTGAAGCAGATCAATCTTGACAAGCGTTTATATGGCGGCATCATCCTTACGGGTGGCGGTGCGCAGCTGAAACATATTACCCAGCTTACTGAGTTCGTTACCGGCCTGGGCGCACGTATAGGCTATCCTAACGAACACCTGGCAGGCGGTTACACAGAATCCATGAACCCGATGTACTCAACCTGTATAGGGCTGATACTGCGTGGCTACCATGATTTTGAAAGTGGCCGTATGCGCTTTGCAGGTGAGGGTGGCAACTATATGCACATTACCGCAGAGCAAATGGCACCTGTAATGGAGGAAATGACCACAGTAACAGATACTACTGTACCTGAAACAGACGAAGACATGCAGAACATGAAGGACGAAGCCCGAAAGAAGATGGCCAAGCGCAACGAGAACGTGAAGCGCCTGTTCGACGGACTGAAAGGCAAGTTCATGAAGATGTTTGAAGATGTAGACGACCAGGAAATAGGATAAAACAAATAACAACCATAAATTTTCTTACACAACTCACAACTAAATAATAATTCACTAACCCCAAATTTTGAATAGTATGATACACTTTGAAATTCCAAAAAATCAATCGTCTATAATAAAAGTGATAGGCGTAGGTGGTGGCGGCAGCAACGCCGTAAATTACATGCATAGCCTTGGTATAGAAGGCGTTGATTTTGTAGTATGTAATACCGATTCGCAGGCGCTCGCACTGAGCCCTGTAGCCAACAAGATACAGTTAGGTCCACATCTTACACAGGGGTTGGGTGCAGGCGCTAATCCTGAAATAGGAAAGCAGTCATGCGAAGAAAGCATAGAAGATGTAGCTAAGATATTGAAAGTGAATACCCGTATGGCATTCATTACTGCCGGTATGGGTGGTGGTACAGGTACCGGTGGTGCCCCTGTAGTATCTAAGATATGCCGCGACCTGGGTATACTTACCGTGGGTATCGTTACTACTCCGTTCACTTACGAAGGCCGTAAGCGTATGAAGCAGGCACAGGAGGGTATAGACCGCATGCGCGATCATGTAGATACTATCCTCATCATCTCTAATGATAAGCTGCGCCAGCAGTTCGGCAACCTACCGTTCACACAGGCGTTTGCTAAAGCTGATGATATATTGGCTACTGCTGCAAAATGTATCACAGATGTGATCACTACTACCGGCCAGATCAACGTCGATTTCGCTGATGTGTGCACAGTAATGAAAAATGGTGGTGTGGCTATCCTTGGTAGCGCATCTGCTACCGGTGAGAACCGCGCACTTATGGCTGTGGAAGAAGCACTGAACTCTCCGTTGCTGAACGACAGCGATATACGCGGCGCTAAGTGGCTGCTGCTGAACATCACATCTGCTGCAGGCGAGTTTGAGCATACTATGGACGAAGCAGAAGCTATACAGGCTTATGTGCAGGACCAGGCAGGTGATAACTGCGACGTTATCCTGGGTATGGGCCACGATCCGAACCTGAAAGAAAAGATAGCTGTTACTATTATAGCTACAGGCTTTAACCAGAAGGACATCAACCTGGAATATCCTGCAAAGAACAATGAGCCTGAGAAGATCATGGTAACACTGGGCAGCACTGATAATACTGTTGAGGCTTTCACTCCTTCAGAACCAAAGATGATGGTAAGGGAACCTGAAAATATGTCCCCGACACTGGTAGAAATGCCGGCGCCTGTTACCCATAATTCTGTTTATGAGTTCAAGCCATCTGATGCATTTGTAAAAGAAGAACTGAGTTTCTCTCCTCCGCCTGTGGAAGAGCAGTATGCGGCAGCGTCCGGCACCAGCGCTATGTATATGCAGGAAGAGCAGAAAGTAGAAGAAATAAGGATGCAGCTGGTAGTAAAGAACGAAGCTGAAATGCAGGTGAAGGAGCAGGTGAAAGAACCTGTTCGCGAGCCGGTACGTGAGCAGCCAAGGGAAACAATATCCTACACAAGAGGTGAGCGTGTGCTTACGGAAGATGAGCTGGAAGAAAAAAGAAGATTTGAAGAGCAGAAAAAAGCACTGGAAGACCGTGCTGAGCGCCTGCGCCGTATGAGCTTTAATATAAAAGGCACAGAAAGCACTGACGAAATGGAAGCGGTACCTGCCTACATGCGTAAGAACATGAAGCTGGACAACCAGGTAGCATCATCTGATTCTTTCTACAGCGGCTACTCTGTAGGCGTGAACGACGACCAGAACAAAACCCAGGGGTCTATACAGACCATCAATACATTCCTTGACGGCAACAAGCCTGATTAATGATTGTTTTTTGTTGATTACATATTGCGTACGCTCCCGTTTTCAAACGGGAGCTTTTTTTTGTGCGGGAATATTGGTTGCTGTAACGAATTGCCTGCCGGCATAGCGCTTAATTGATATTTCTAAATATTTTCACTACATTTAAATAACAAATCTGATCTGCTATGAAAACATTCCACCTTTGTTCGCTTACTGCACTTCTTTTCCTGTCCTGTACCAAACACAAAGACAATAAGGTGTGTAATGACTCGTTTGTGGCATGGAAAAAAGTGACACAGGACTCTGTAGTACTTACAGATGTGAATGCTGATGGTAAGAGCATCAGCGGTAGTTCGTACACGCCGGTAAGATCAAACGGCACTTCATGCTATAATAAGGCTGACCGATGTATGTATACGTTGCAGCTTAAAGGTGATGGAGCAGTAGATATATACAGGTTTGATACAAAAAATAAAAAAACGGACATTATCAGCGGAGCGCCGTCATTCAAGATGGGAAGTGGTAACATATGCTTTTTCAGCAGTAACGTAGGCAATAAGCTTTATTATTCGAATGTTGACTATGGAAGCGCTTACGATCAACGAAAAGTGCTGGAGATTACTATTTCCGGCAATACCTATACCTGCCATACTATAGAAGCGCTCTATGATCATCCTGTTTTGCGGGTGCCCGGTGTAGATGAACGGACAGGGGATATTTACCTGGAGGACGGAACATTGAGGTACACGCCGGGCAGCAACAGTGTTACGGCTCTGCCTGCAGGTCAAAAGCTGTTATTGATGCAATTCAATTCCAATGATGGCGCTTTTTATGGGTTCAATTATGTCTATCGTGCAAATAACCCACTTCTGCCGACCGATGGGGTAGCGTTCATCAAGCAGATACCGGGTACAGGGGAAATGTCGGTTGTTAAGGTGTTTCCTCTCTCATTTTTAGATGAGTACTCCTACTTCACTTTTGATCCGTGCAGTAACAGTTACATTTTGCAGCAGGGCGGCACCAGCACTAATATCTATTGGATAAATTGTAGCAATGGTGAGATCACTAAGCATATTGTCTCTTCAGAACAGTATACGGACCTGACATACATAAGGGAATGATAAGATGGCTTTTAATATTGTTATTTACGTGTACTTGCTGGAAGATGCATGCGCAGGTAAATATTATTACTACAATTTGTGGTGATGGCAATGCAGCTTATAGTGGAGATAACGGACAAGCAACAAGTGCTGAATTGAATACTCCCGATGGTTTTTGCCTTGATGGCAAAGGGAATATGTATATAGCTGATGCTTTTAATCACCGAATCAGGAAGGTTGTATTAGCGACCGGCATTATTACTACTATAGCTGGAGATGGTACGCCAGCTTTAGGAGGAGATGGAGGTCAAGCAACCAACGCTCAACTATTTATCCCTGAAACAGTTTTTACAGACACTGCTGAAAATGTATACATAACAGATGCGGGAAATAATAGAATACGTAAAATAACAAAATCAAATGGTATTATAAATACGGTAGCAGGAAGTGGGCCAAGTGGAATCAATCTAGGGAATGCGAGTGGCGATGGCGGTCCTTCAACAGATGCGCGATTAAATAATCCTAGCGGTCTTTACGTAGATAAGCCAGGCAACATCTTTATAGCTGACTATTCAAATCATAGGATTAGAAAAGTATCGGCCACTACCGGCATTATTACTACGATAGCGGGTAATGGTATTGCTGCTTATTTTGGTGACGGCGGCCCGGCAACTAGTGCTTCGTTAAATGGCCCTATACAGGTATTTGCAGATATAGCAGGCAATATGATTATCTGCGATCAAACAAACCAGAGAATACGTAAAGTGGATGCCTCAACCGGAATTATTACAACTGTAGCAGGGAGCGGAACTATGGGACATACCGGAGATGATGGTCCTGCAACTGATGCTACGCTTGGTTATCCTATGGGTATATTTATTGACAAGCTTGATAATTTTTATATAGCAGAACAGAGTAATGGTACAATAAGAAGAATTGACGGTGTAACAAAAGTTATTACAACTGTTGCGGGAACAGGTACCTTAGGATATTTTGGAGATGGCGGCCCTGCAACAAATGCCAGAATGAGATGCAGCAATGTATGGGTAGATGAATATGGCACTATATTCATTGCGGACATGGACAATCATCGTATCCGTATGGTAAGAGACACTACTCTACATGTAGGGATAGCAGAGGTGAAAAGGGACGATATAAAAATACACCCAAACCCAGCGAGTGGTGAGCTAACCATAGAAGGTACTGAAGGTAATGATGTGAGTGTGTGGAATATGGTGGGGCAGGAAGTATACTATATATCGCAAGCAAAAAAGAAAGAAGTGATAAATGTTGCAGGGCTACCTGCAGGCATATATATTGTCCATGTGGTAGACCCTTCGGCTGGGCTTAGGATAACAAAGCGTTTTGTGAAAGAGTAGACCCAGGTAAATAAAGAAAATGCAAATAGCCGACACCATAAGGTATCGGCTATTTGCATATAATATTCAGGCGCCGGTGAGGGCGATAGATTACTTTACCTGTGCAACCAGTGCTTTGAAAGAAGCAGGCTCGTTCATAGCCAGGTCAGCCAGTACCTTACGGTTCAGGTCTATACCTTTCTGAGCCAGTTTGTTGATGAAGACTGAATAGCTCAGGCCTTCTTCGCGAACAGCAGCATTGATACGCACGATCCACAGTGAGCGGTAGTCGCGTTTTTTCAGTTTGCGTCCAACGAATTTGTAGCCCTGGCCTTTTTCCAGTACGTTTTTAGCTACTGTATATACGTTTTTACGTTTACCGTAGAAGCCTTTTGCTTCTTTCAGTATTTTCTTTCTTCTTGCGCGCGATGCAACCGCATTAACGGAACGTGGCATATCTTAAAAATTAATTCTTGTTTAAAACTTTTATTTCTTTCTTATCTACTCTCCCGTTGCCGGGATGAATGTTATTAACACATAACAAGCATACGCTTCACGAGCCTTGCATTGCTAGGATGCACAAGACCATGGATACGCAGACTACGTTTGCGGCTTTTTGATTTTTTAGTCAACAGATGGCTTTTGAAAGCCTTGTAACGGCGTATTTTGCCTGTACCTGTAACCCTGAACGTTTTTTTAGCGCGTGAGTGCGTTTTCACTTTTGGCATAATCTCATTAATTTGGGACGGCAAAGGTAACGAAATATTTGTATCAGTCAGGAAAAATTTAAAATGATCTTTGTATTTTTTTTATTTTAATAAAATATCTGTTTTACAGCTATTTAACGCAGTTATACAAAGAAGGCTGCAATCTACGGTTTCATTTATTATTTTTACAACCGAGAACCTAACCGCATGACCATATTAAGATTCCGAATTTTTTGGGAAGATGACGACCAGACCTACCGTGATATAGAGATACAGGGCAGCCAGACCTTCCTTGATTTTCATAATGCTATTCTGAAAGCCTACGAATTTGACGGGAAACACCCGGCATCGTTCTATGAGAGCGATGACAAGTGGGCTTATGGCCGTGAGCTGAACTCTGAAGTGCTTGTAAATAAGAAAGATGCACCGGCACTGTCCATGTTGAAGACGCCGGTATCGGCATTGGTAAGCCTGCCTGACCAGAAGTTCATGTATGTATACGACCCTGCCAAGAAGTGGACATTCCAGGTAGAGCTGATAGGTGTGCTTAAAGAAGAGACATCGCGCCGTGTATACCCCTTCCTGCTTCGCAAAGAGGGTATAGCGCCTGCCCAGTATGGCATAAAAGGCGTGAACCCCGATAAGATCATGGAGATAGAGGAGAAGTATGACCTGGGCGCAGAGGAAATGGCTGAGGGCTTTGGCAACGAAGGTGAGGGAGTGCAGGAAAGTAATGATGAGGGCGGCCATGAAGAGAACATGACGGACAGCGGAGGCTTTGACGACTAATTGATCCCGACAGTATACATTATAGCAGGGCCTACCGCGGTAGGCAAAACAGCTGTAGCCATTGCGCTTGCGCAGCGGCTGGGCACAGCCATTGTTTCTGCAGACAGCAGGCAATGCTACAAAGGCATGACCATAGGCACCGCTAAACCAACTGCGGAAGAGCTACAGGCTGTGAAGCACTATTTCATTGATGAATTCCCTGTGACAACTCAGCTTACGGCGGCAGATTATGAATCGCTGGCGCTGAAGTACCTGTCTGAAATATTTGCCGGTCATGATGCCGCAGTAGTATGTGGTGGTACCGGGCTTTACATAAAAGCGCTTTGCGAAGGGCTGGACGATATGCCCGAAACCAATAAAGAGATAACAGCTAAAATAGAACAGGACTACCAGCTACATGGCCTGCAATGGCTGCAACAGGCAGTGCAGGAGGGAGATCCTGCATTTTATGCAACAGGTGAGATACAAAACCCGGTGCGGCTGATACGTGCGCTATCCTTTGTTCGCTCTGCGGGCAGCAGCATTACACAATACAGGACACAGACGAAGAAGCAACGCCCTTTTAATATTGTAAAGGTAGGGCTGGAGCTGCCGAGAGCACAATTGTATGACCGCATCAATAAGCGGGTAGATATAATGATGGCAGAGGGACTACTGGATGAAGTAAAGCAATTGCTGCCTTATAAGGCGCTCAAAAATTTGCAGACGGTAGGGTATACAGAACTGTTTGACCACCTGGAAGGTAAATGCACACTGCCCGAAGCCGTAGACAAAATAAAGCAGCATACCCGCAATTATGCCAAACGCCAGATGACGTGGTTCAAAAAAGATACCGGTATTAACTGGATGGCTGCGGATGATGCAAATATAACAGAAAAGATAACGGGGCTACCTGGCCGGTAACCCCGTTGAATATTTCCTTTCAGAACAGGGCTAGCTGCCCTGAATGCTCTTTATTGATTTGTAGTTGTTTCATTGTTTGCATCAGTAGTGCCTGCATCAGGTGCGGGGGGAGGAGCCTGAACGGAGTTAGGTGCAGGATTAGGCTGATTGTTATTAGGCAGTGCTCCTGACTGTTGGTTCTCGGCAATCCCCTTGGCTGTTGGTGAGTTCTCTGTTGCTTTCAGTGCAGCATATGTAGCTGAGCTAAGTCCTAATAGTATCAGGTTATTCTGCGACATTACAGGTATTATATAGTTCCATGGCTGTGCGGCACACTCTTTCGCCGCAGCCGGAGATATAGCGCAGTTCACAGTTAGGAATAATGCAGCCGATGGATCTGCAAAATGCTGCAGCACATAAGAAATGAACCATGCGCCAAAAACAAAATTAAAGATCACCGCCTGCAGCCTGTTCATGCTCACGCCGTTGCAGTCGGATAAGATGTCCAGGAAAAAGCTTTCTTTCTTTTGGTCCTGCAACGTGTTGGTCAGATTTGGGTTTTGCCGGTCTGACACATCAATAAGGCGTGCTGCAGCAGTGGTACCTGTAGTTATACCCAGCAATATTAGCGTTGATGAGTCAAGCGTAGGGATAGGGTGGCCCGCGTAACTTAAAATAATAGTAATGAATGCAGCAAGCACGATAAGCACCCACCATGCCAGCTGAACACGAGACCAGCTATAAGCTTTTATGCTGGCTGTTCCCTCATCGCGTAGCATATTATACTTCTTGTCGCAATAGACGATCGTGAAAAGCAATAATCCAAAAATTATCCAGAAGACTACTATGTGGTTGCTCATGGTTATTTATTTTTTTATCTAAACTAATACATTTTCTTTTATCTGCTCAATGAATGTCTTTACGGTTTTTTCAATAGCGTTTAATATCGCATATAGTGGATTATTTTTAGGTTTTCGAATTGAACTGTTGGGTAGTTTGATACCTAATGTATCGTTGTTGCCGGTATTTTCTAATTTGATAAAATAAAGCTGTTCGTTTGAATTGTTGATAGCTTGTTTCAAAAAATCATCTGAATAGTTCTGTTTAGTACTATCTCTTAATGCTTTAAAACCGATAATGCCATTCGGTCTTTTTTTAAATTCCTTGAAAATGATCTCGTAAGCGGCCTCATATCTTTTCTTAGCGGCTTCATTTTTATAAAATGTGGTGAACCCGATTATCTTTTGATTGTTGTATACAGGGAATAGGCTGTCCTTTCCAATAATGTATTGAAAAAAATCCCGTCCAACAAACCATCCGTCTTTATCTATATTTTCCTGTATGGAGTACGGGTGGTTAATATCATCTGTATATAAGATTTCAAGCGAATCTTTCTTTATCAATTTTGTTATCAGATACGACGCGAAAATGGCTTTCTTTTCTATTGTTTTATAAATTTGATCTACAGATACCGGGTCAATTATTGCAATGCCAGTTATGTCTAAAGTATCATGACTATTACCTGGTGGCATTCTGACTGAAGTAAATTCATTTGGAAATGTGTTGATCAGTTCAGTTACCATTTCGAGCTTTGCAGCACTATCGTTATTGCCAGGTAAATCTATATTTCTGAATGATTTTTGTGTGAAATTAGAATAAACAAATTCTGATTTTATATGTAGGGCAATTTTGCTTAAGTTCATCTTTTTTTGAGCCTGGTAATATAAAATACACAATGATAGCGTAACGACAGCAGTGGTGCCTGAAATGAGATTATTGAAGTAGTCTTTGGGTTGAGTTTTTGATACTATTTTATCTTTTAATGAGAAAAGTAAAGCAAGCAATGCTACCATTAATAAAATGTACACTCCCAAAAATGCCACTAAAGTTAGATTTCCTAAAAACTCGTAGATCTTAATTACTTCTTCTATTTTCATAACAATAAAGTTTAGTGCGACCTTGTATAGAAATTAAGAACAGGAATGTCTACAACCAGTGATGTGCTGAAACGCCAGTACATTTTGTCTGATGGGTCTTCTCCGGGTAGGGCTGCGGGGTCAACCTTACGAAGGTTAGGGCCTATCTGTGCACCAAAATTCCAGGAAACAGGGCACTTAGGAATTCCTAAGCCGTAGAAAACGCCGGGAGAAATGATATTTTTAAGTTGCACGGTTGGTATCTGCGCTGTAGTATCATCCTTCATACGGAATGCGGCGATAGCCCCCACATCTATTAGTGAAATAAACAGGCTGCTGGACCATCCACCTTTATTATCTGTCCATCTTTCTTTTTTGCCCGGTATGAACAAAATGGAATGACCGCGGCTTATGGCAATACCAACAGGAGCGGTAACGCCATATGCATTGATCCAGTGCTTGTTCTTAACGCCATCTATTGTTTCATTACCTACAAATGCGCCTACGTAGGCATTGAGCGATATATTCCAGTCGCTTTCTCTTTTTACCCGTGCGCTGCCTGATGGCAACGCGATGGTCTCTATTGCGTTCTTTACATCATCTGAGTTTGATGCTGTAGCTATAGTAGCGGCAAACGTGCCGTATTTTAGCAAATTGCCCCTGAGTTTCTCCTGGTTGCGGAAATCCAGCTGCGTTCTTTTCAGATCGATCAATGATCGCATTTGGTCTATAAGGTCCTGAGAATTTATTTTCTTCCTTTCCAGCGTTTCTGTAAATGCTATATTGGAGAATGAATTGCTTTTCGAATAGTACTTCACAATTTTATTAACCTTCATTTTACTATCATTGCTGCTCTTTCTTGCTGTGTTCAGTGAGTTTTTTGTTGCAGCAAGGTCTGCATTTAGTTTGCGCAGGTCATCTGCCGCGTTGAAGCCCGACAAAACAGTATCGAGGATGCTGACCGCATTGATTATAGCAGAGGAATAATTCTTAGTGCGGATGTCTATATACAGTTCACCGGTATTATTTGCCACTGAGAACCACCTTTTGGTTTGTAAGTGTATCTTCTCTTTGGTGCTGTCATGTATCATATTGATATAGGGCAGGTCTATGCATGTAAATGCATCCTGCAAAAGGTCGAGCGATGATCTGTATAACTTGTAATAGTCGTTGTAATCTATGTCAGATTTTTTCTTGCCTTTCAGCTCAGTAATATATTCATTCACCTCCTGGGTATGGGCCGACATTTTTTCAATAAAATGCCGGTATTTTACCATTGTATCTGCAAAATCCTTACCACGAGCCAATATGGTATTGAATGGCAGGGTGGTGTTATTTATTATAAACTTAATGCCGCTACTTTGCTGGTAAATCAGTCCGAAATAGAGTTGCATGCTGATCGGGTCTTCAAATAATAGCCTTACTGAATCTTCAGGTACCCAATAGTTGCTGTCTGTTCTCGATTTTAAAGAGGTGGAAAATAATTTCAATAGCGCTACTGAGCTTCGTAAGTTTTGTTGAACGACAGGATCTTTAAAACGGATATTAGCCGTATCATAGTGCTCAATCACTTTCCCGGGATGGATGCCTTTGGAGTAGGCGTCTATGATCAGGAATGAGTTTTCAATAACTGTTCTTAGCTCCGGATGCTTTTCAAAATGCCTGCGATATTTGTCAAGCTTTTCCAATTGCTTGAAATTACTGTAGAGGTTTGTTATGTCTTTTATAAATGATTCCCGTAAGGTATTCAGGTAAGCATTGAACTGGTATATATTGTCAATAGCCAGTAATGTTTTGTATGTTTCAGGAAACATAGCCTGCAGGTCTTTCGACTTCTCTATGTCGTTCTTGAATTTTGAGAAGAAAGTGATGGTAAGTTCCTGCTTAAATCTTGCTACAAGAAATTTAGCAAGCCCATCGGCAAAGTTGGTGACGTTGATACCTCCAACAGAAGATATGGACGAACTGACCTTTTCACCCAAACTTTGTGGACTAAGAGATAATCCCGCCAGATATTTATGAATAAAAACATTGGAGTCGAATGCACTTGAAATACCGCCGGCTGTACGGAATTGGATCCCGTTTGAGCTATCTGTATATGGCTGAAGAATCTTTAATACAATATTTATGGAGTCAGGATTGAACTGAAAACCGATCTCCGGGGCAATTGGTTTTCCTGGCGGAGTTGGCGGTCTGTTTGAATTGTATACTATGTATTTACGGAGATTTACAGCATCATAGTATGCAATCTGAGCATTGATTTTAAACGGTAATGAGCAGATCAGGACAAAAATTATCGCGGATTTAAAGGACCTCATGGCTATTTTATTTTGGGAATATTTAATTGGGTAAGAAATTTTAAAGGACTTATAATTCCATAACCTTCATCGTTAGATCTCAGGGTATTTTTTTCAATGGATTCTGTTGCAGTGTTCAGGTTCAGGGTCTCGATCAGTTTTGAATAATTAGTTGACGGAGCTTTTGAAACTATCAGCGCAATCAGGCCCGCCATAAAAGCACAGGCGCAACTGGTTGCCTGATGGTAAGCAACTGCGCTGGTTGGCGATGTTGTTAAAACATCTTTAGAAGGTCCTAAAAGAGTTAATGAATCGTTGCTGTTTGACTGAGCTTTATTGATGAGCCTTGTTTTTTCATTTGATAAGTAGTATCCTCCTATAGAAAGACATTGATCATAACTGGCAGGATACATTTTAGTTCCGGTATTAATATCGCCTGCTGCGGCGATCATAATTATGCCGTTGTCGTTACAAAATTCTATCCAGCTTTTCAATGTAGGGTCATCAGGAATAAAAAAGCTCATGGAAATTATTTTAGCCCCGTCAGCCACTGCTTTCTGAATAGAGGCACAAACCCGATCAATAGAATATCCGACTGATGCTGCTCTGTAAACAAACAGGTCGCATCCCGGTGCAACGCCATACACTGTTTTTGTGTTTTGGCAATTAGCTGCTACCAATCCTGCGCTCATAGTTCCGTGAAATGGATCATTGTCATCCAGGATATTATTTATGAATGAGGCGCTGCCTTTGATATTGCCAAGCAGGTCATTGTTTTGAAAATGCACGCCATCGTCTATCACAGCCACTTTCACACCGTCGCCCTTAGTTTTATGATCTCTCCATATTTTCCATATTTCCATGTCCACGTGACCCCAGCTCACTTTCCATTTATTTTCATCGGCGCTGTTGCAGTGCAGGTCTTTCTGTGTTTTATCGGCAAGGAACTCTATCTTTTTTTCAATATAGTTTTGCGCAGTGAATCCCTGAGGGGGAGCATCAAAGCCACCACTCCAGTAGAAATTACCGTCCTTGCATTTGTACCAGATGTCAGAGCCTTCTATAGGTAAGCCAATAACAACATCTACGACATCTACTTTTGCTCCGCCCTTCAGCGACATGAAGGTTGGGGACTCGGTGGACGGTTTCCCGGTTCGTATATTCAGGTAGATGTTAGCCGGCGTATTTACAGTCAGTATCATTTATCCTGTTTTTTGGGTTGGTGATGGCTCGTACTACTGTTTTTATGTAAAACAAAACCACCTTCATAGTGCTCATGCCGGTCTTCAAGCATTGCCCTTATGCCTTTTACAAGCATACGGCCACGTAAGCTGAAAGACCTTGCGATCATCTCTTGAATGGTGGTAGCTAAAAGACTGTAAACCAGGAAAATGAAAACAAGCCCAATAGCAACATCTAATGCGACGTTATTAAACATGGCGATCAATTTAAATGCCTACTCTGATTCCTTTTCGGCTACCGGTATTTTAAAAAGGTTAGGTATGTAAAATAGTAATTTATTTATGATTTTAATAATTGTCGTCAGATGCCATTCTTACTGTGCCGGAAGTTGCCACTACCTGGGTTACTGGGTTTTTTGTAAAAATGCAAAATGAACCCGTAATATTCAACAGGTGAAAAACTGAAATAAAAAGATGTCTTTCCTAAGCGGTAAATGCAGGAAATTGAGACATCAAATAAAAACGGCCCCGAATGAGGCCGTAATAAAATTGAGCATTGTATAGACGCTACAGCAGCAGTATAGATGTGCCGTAATCTGCAAAAAGGATGAGTATGCAGCTCACTACCACTGATGTGGTAGAAGCCCGGCCTATCTCTAGTGCACCGCCTTCTACATAGTAGCCATAGTAGCACGGCACGATGGATATGATAAGCGAGAAAACGAAGGCCTTGATAATGGCAAAGAACAGGTTGTATGGAATAAACCCGGTGGTAAGCCCGGCCATGAATTGCTGCCTGGTAAGAATGTGAGAGAATGTACCCGCGAGGTAGCCACCCCATATACACACGCCTATAGAGATAACAATAAGACATGGTACCATAAACATAGATGCGAGGATACGCGGCAGCACCAGGTAAGATTTGGTATTGATGCCCATGATCTCCAGTGCGTCTATCTGCTCGCTTACGCGCATATTACCCAGCTCAGAGGCTATCTTGGAACCCACAACACCTGCCAGAACAATGCAAATAACAGTAGGGCAGAATTCAAGAATTGCAGAGTCCCTTACGAGGGTGCCTATTACAGACTTGGATATGATAGGACTCACCAGCTGGTAGGCAAACTGAACGCTCATCACCATGCCCAGGAATATGGATATAACGAGTACTATGGGCAATGAACGGATGCCTATGTCATTGCACTGCTCCATAAACTCGATCCAATAGACCTTCATGTTCTCCGGCTTGCGGAAACCATCGCTTATCATCAACGCTACTTTGCCCAGGTGCCCGAATATTTTCTTCATAGCTGTGGCAAAGGTAGGGAAAGATACTTGATGCTGGATACTTGATGCTGGTTTCTGGATACTTGATGCTAGATACTTGATTCTTGATATTGGATGCTCGATGCTGGATTCCGTATGTTTACAAAGATCAGATTAAAATAACATGAGCATCCAGTATCAAGAATCCAGCATCATAAAAAAAGAAGAAGCCGTCCTGTAAGGCGGCTTCTTCTTTTTTATATTACAAAGGCTATTATGCCATTTTCTTTAATTCTTCAATGTGTGCTTCATTGTCTCTTTCTGCACTCAGCGTATTGCTCTTGTCCATATCTACAAGGATAGGAGCAGCTACGAATATAGAAGAGTAAGTACCTGTGAACACACCTATCAGCATCGCGAATGCGAAACCACGTGTAGCCTCACCACCGAAGATGAACAGGATCAGCAGGGTCAGGAACACTGTTAATGATGTCATGATAGTACGGCTCAATGTATCATTGATCGCACGATTGATAACACTGGTCTTATCTTCATTCGGCGACTTGCGGAAGTACTCACGGATACGGTCGAATACGATTACCGTGTCATTCATCGAGAAGCCTATCACTGTAAGTATGGCAGCAATGAAGTGCTGGTCAATTTCCAGTGCGAAAGGCACCTTGCCACGGAAGAAAGAGAATACTACCAGTGTCAGCGCCACATCATGCAGCAAAGACAACAGGGTGCCCAGTGAATACTGCCATTTGCGGAAACGCAGCAGTATGTACAGGAATATCGCTATCAGGGATATGATAGTAGCCTGTATCGCACCATCCTTCAGGTCATCAGATATAGTAGGTAATACTGTCTGTGAGCTCTGCAGGTATTTGCTGTTGAATGTTTCCATTGTAGTGCCTGCAGGTATCAGGTTCTCTTTAGAAAGACCTTCTACCAGCTTCGCCATTACTTGCTTTTCAATGCCCTGGCCCGGCTGGGTGATCAGGTAAGAGGTAGTGATGTTCAACTGGTTGTTGGTACCTATCGTTTTTACGATAGGACGCTCGCCCAGGTAGTTCTTCAGCTTCTCACGTACTTCTTCACTTTCATATTTCTTATCGAACTTAACAGTGTAGCTACGGCCACCCTGGAATTCAACACCCTTATCGAAACCTACCCAGTAAGTGCTGATACCTAAAAGGATAACGATAGTAGTAATTACGTAAGTATACTTCCTGAACTCAACGAACTTGAAGTGCGCCTTTTTGAATACAGATTTTGAAATGCCTGTGAAATATTTGAAGTGACGCTCACGCTTAGTATAGATGTCTGTGATCAGGCGGGATACCAGGATACCGCAGAACAGGGACAATAAGATACCGATGATCTGTGTGGTAGCGAAACCACGTACAGGGCCAAGACCGAATATGAACAGGATGATAGCCGTGATCAGTACCGTGATGTGACCATCGAGTACAGGAGCGTAAGAACGCTTGTAACCATCGGCAACTGCCTGAGTATAGCTCTTACCGGCAACCAGCTCTTCCTTGATACGCTCAAATATGATAACGTTCGTATCCACGGCCATACCTACTGTAAGTACCAGGCCCGCTATACCTGCCATGGTCAATGTGGCATGCAGTGCAGACAATACGCCTACTGTAAATATAAGGTTGAGGATAAGAGAAATATCTGCAATGATACCACCTGTGCTGTAGTAAACCAGCATCAGTATGAAGATAACTATGAAAGAAAGTACCAGTGAGTTAACACCCTTGTTGATGTTCTCGATACCCAGTGTAGGACCTACTACCTGCTCCTGTACGATGTGTGCAGGTGCCGGTAACTTACCGGACTTCAGGATGTTTGCAAGGTCCTGTGCATCTTCTGCAGTGAAAGAACCAGATATTTCTGTGCTACCTGTAGCTATTTCATTTTCTACACGAGGACAAGAGTAAACGCGCTCATCAAGTACTACTGCTACAAAACCACCTATGCTCTTTGCGGTCATATCTTTCCAGATACGTGCACCGGAGATGTCCATGTCCATGTTCACATCAGGCTGGCCGTTCATCGGGTTGTAGTCAGCGCGTGCCATAGTGATATGATCACCTTCCAGTCTTGCATTACCGCCCGGAGGCATTTTGATAGCATATAAAGGAAGACGTGAGTTAGGATCGTGTGTTTTCTTATCATCAGCGCCGTAGTAGAAACGAACGTTTGACGGGAACCTGTTCTTTACCACATCAAGTGCCAGGTATTTGTTTGCCTTAGCAGTATCCCTTTTAGATACATAACCTACTACAGGGCTTGGATAGTAACCATCCTGCTGAGATGCGTTTGGCATGATAACGGCAGACAACGGATATTTCTTAGCACCTTCCAGTTCTTTGCTGCTGCTGTCAGCACCGCCAGTTTTAGCTGCGGTCTTATTGCTCAGCATAGAGTTCAGGTTGCCGGTATCAGATGATGCAGTTTTGGTAGAGTCGGTAACTCCGGCCATTGCAGTCTTTGTAGTGTCTGACTTTGCAGTATCTTCTTTAGCACCGGAGAGGTAGCCTGCAAGCGCTGCGTTAGCATCGTTGATGATCGGGCCTATCTCCATGTTAGAGTAAGTTTCGAAGAACTGCAGTTTTGCAGTAGCCTGCAGGTAAGTACGTACACGCTCAGGATTGTGCACGCCCGCCAGCTCCACTGTAATGATACCTTTCTTTTCATCAAGGTTCACGTTAGGGTTAGCCACACCAAACTTATCGATACGTGTTTTCAGTACGTTGTAAGTACGCTTTACAGCATCCTTAGCTTCAGTGTTCAGCTTAGTCAGTACCTGTTCGTTGGTAGACGTCAGTGTCAGTTCTTTTTCAGAAGGCTTAGTGAATAAATAAGCCATGCTCTGGTTTGGATTTTCCTTCTGGTAGATCTCACCGAACAATGCTATAAAGTCTGCATCGCTGTTAGCTTTCGCGATGTTCGCGTCAGCTATAGCTTTGTTCAGACCCGCATCGCGTGGGTTGTTAGACATAGAGCGAACGAGGTCGTCGAGGCTTACCTCGAGGGTTACGTTCATACCGCCCTGCAGGTCCAGGCCAAGGCTCAGCTCTTCAGCCTTAGCGGCCTGGTACGAGTACTTTTTGAGTACAGGTACACTGAAGATCACTTCACCCTGCATACTATCTGTAATAGACTGATAGTGTGCATCTACTAATTTTTCCAGCGCTGTGCCGGTAGCTGTAGGGTCTTCTGCTTTTGCTGCGCGTTGAGCCTGCGCACGCATTTTCTTCTCTTCGTTTCTAACTATCAACGTTAACGAAAGCTGGTACAGCGATATAAGTATAAGCGCGCCAGTAAAAAACTTCACCAAACCTTTTAGATGCATGGGTTGTTGTTAAATTTATCCTGATAAATAACTAATAAACAATCCGCCCCGGCCAATAGGAAAGCCGGAACAGGGGTGGCAAAGATAGTATTTAATATAAAAAAATAAAGCCCTCTCCCAATTTTATGCCAATTTTCCTTAAAATGACCGTATTTATTAAAAGATCAAGTCTTGGGCCGTGATTCGACAAATGCGATTATTTCTTTATAATTGTCCGGAACAAGCACATTACCCAACATATTTTACTTGAACATAATGCGATAGATTATAAATGAAACGGCTTTGCTGGTAGAAAGACCTATTATTATATAGGTATTAAATTGTTTCAATATTCAGTCGCTTGCAATTATGATTTTTTACATGCGTTAGGGCCAAATACATATGTGATGTATTATTTATTCAGCACAAACTTCTGCACCATAGGTATCTCGTCGGTGCCCAGCCATACTATATAGTTACCTGCAGGGGCTGCGGTGCCATCCCAGGTATAGCTGTAATGACCGGGCTTAAGATAGCCACTCGTTACCGGGTATATTGTTCTGCCATCTACGCTTATTATTTCCAGCACTGTATTGGTCTGGTGGGCATTGATGTCAAATTCTATATGTATTGTCCCTTTGGCTGGGTTGGGCGCTATGGGGTAGAGCTTGTGCAGATATACAGGTTCAGATACATTGCCGGTGCCTGCGTGGTACTCCCCGTTGTATTTATATACAGTGTTTGCAGAGAGGTACATTGTATTGTCTTTGATAAAGAACCTGTCACACTTTTCATTTATGGGCAGGTAGTCCCATGTAAGGCCGCCATCGTTTGTCTCGAACATCCCATTGTAGTAGCCGCCCAGCCAGCCTTTCTGCCTGTTCATAAATCCTACGCCCTGTGTGCCGTATGATGTTGTCCATGCGTCCACATGGCCGGCAGGCAACAGTTGCCAGGTAGCTCCTCCGTCCAGTGTGCGTATCATAGCAACGGTATCCCGGTACATAGGCTCTACAGATCCCACGCCAAAAACATCATCTACAAATTGTATCTTCCATATACGCCCGCCAATGGTGGTATCTGAGAATACCTTGTTCCATGTGGCACCGCCATCATCTGTGCGCAGCACTACACTTTCCCGCTTAGTGCCGTTAGCATAGTCGCGGCAACCGGTTATAAAGCCCTTGGTAGCAGAAAGGAATACGGCATCTACCAGTCCGGTAGCAAGGTTGGTGTCGAGATAAGTTGTTGTCCAGGTAAGTCCGGCATCAGTGCTTTTATATACCCGTGCCCTGGTACTGCCCCACCATCCCACGCCATAAAAGGTGTTGCCATTGTGAGCTAGGCCGCATATCCGTTTCATATTTTTTCCTGTATCGGAAATGTTTGCAGAAATATCGTCCCATGTTTCCCCACGGTCTGTACTCCGGTATATGGTGCCGCTTAAAGTACCCGCAATGCCCACCTGCCCGTCGGCAGAGAACTCTACGCTCCTGAAGTAGGTGTATTCTGTTATTGCTTTCTTCATCCACCAGTGCGCAGCTCCATCATAGGTTTTGAAGATCATACCGTAGGAAGAGACTACTACCCCGGTATCATGGCTTATGAAATAGATATCATCATACCGCACACTGCTTGGAGGCGCTAATAACCCGAAATTTTCGGGGGTGAACCAGGTAGCCTGAGCTATAACCCGGGATGACGACGCCAGCATGGCAAGCAATATGACTGTATAGAATAATGATCTGCGCATAGTGTCTTATTAATAGACTGTAAGTTTTTCTGTTCTGTTGATGCGGTCTGTAACAATATGTACCAGGTATAGGCCACTTGCAGCTATTGTCGCTGCAGGGATCGCTATGCTTCCTTTGTAGCCATTTACAGGTTGTTCTGTTTTATACACTTCTCTTCCGGCCATATCAGTTACGATTATCCCGGCTATATTTATATAATGGTCGCTACTGATGATGACCGCAGCGCCGTTATGTGTCGGGTTAGGATATACGGTTGCACCCATACCATTGGCTGTAACAACAGCAACATCTTCAGGCCATGAATTAAAGTTGATATTGTCGATATAAAAATTGTTGCCTGTGCTGAAGCCGGTAGAGTCCGCTCCCGGCTGATAACGGAACCGGAACATAGTATGGTTCGTTCTGATCTCTACGGGGATAACTATAGCACGTGCTACCCAGTCGCTGGCTGAAGAAGGGGTATACGGTGTGCTGATCGTTCCTTTGTTGGCAAGCTCACTGCCTTTTATGATTTTTAACGGGTGCCATGTTACAGACAGATCGGTAGAATAATCGATCTCAAGGGCACTGGTCATATCATAGGTTTTTGTAGCTATTGTGGCACTGGTACTCATAAAGTTGAGGTAGCACATGCCAGTAAAGCCACTAAGATCGAACCGGGGAGTGAACATGTCATCCATATCTCCTTTTGGGGTGCCTGTATATTTTTCGGGAAAACTACGGCTGTCGTAGCCAAGATAGGACATACTGTACCTGTCATTATAACCTGCATTTGACAACTCCCATTTAAAAATATTGTTGAAATAATTGAACGTTGGCCATTTATAGATATCGCCGCGAGGCATAAATTCTTCTTTGTATCCGTCTGTTACAATTGTAGATACGGAGTCCGCTATATACAATGCTTGTGGCTTTGTCATGCTTACTGCGCCTGTATTATTGCCGGCGGCTGTAATAGTTACGCCAACCCAGCCCGGCTGATGGAAGTGATTGACTACACTTGTAAGAGTGGTACTGGTGGGAATTGTGGCATCGTTAGAGAATGTCCATGATGCTGCAATAACCGTATCATTCCAGCTTGTGTTGGCGAAACGCACCTCCTGTCCCTGGCTAAAAAAATAGGTAGGCTGATTGAGTATGTTTTTTATACTGAAATCGGGAACGGGCAGTAGGTCTGGCATTGGTTGGTCTGCTCCTGTAGCCGATATGTTTGCCGGTTTATTCAGATTATCCCTGTTGCCCATATTTATCTGTAAAACGTATTGCATGTACTTAGCCTGGCCATAGGTAAACATTATGGAACAAGTGTCGTAACCGTACATTACGTTTTGTCGGTTAGGGGTATCGCAAGTTATATCGTAAATATGGCTGCAGGCCGAAAAAAAATCATTGTAGCATGGTGGTGTATCCGGGATGCCATCGGCATCATTGCAGGGAGGACTGTAGTTGCATGGGTAAGGCAGGTTCAGATATTTTGCAGTAAGCCACGCTCCGCCCGCCCGCTCCCTCATCAGGTTGTAAGTTGTAAATATGCCGTCGTAGTAAGGGTAGTATGCTGCTTTGAAAGGAGTGTAAGCGCTTCCATATAGATCAATAGCAGGTGCGGTGTATGAATTGATGATCCATATATTAAGATACTTTTCCTGCGGCCACTGCCCGATCTTTAACTGATCTCTTACGGGTGAATTATAGTTAGTAAGGTAGCTGGTAATATGCTCTATCCCTTTTGTGGGATAACCTGCAGGGTCTTTTGTTGCCAGTTTTAGGGCTATCTGTGTATTGGCAGCTACCGGCTTGTATTTGTCAATAATATTTATGGTGTCCGGTGTTGTTTTCAGTAACAGGTTATTTATGCCTGCTATGTAATTATAAACAGCATCGTCAGAGATAAGCTCCGGCCCGTAATTATGCAGTACATGCACCACTACCGGTATTGTATAAAGCACACTGCCCGCGCTTTCTTTATGCTCCAGGTGCGCCCAGTCTATCCTGTTCATTTGCTGCATTACCTGGTCGGTAAGTTGCTGCCGCAGATATTCTTCAGCAGGAGTGTATGCTTGTTGCTGCATATCAGTATACTGCGCAACAGCGCATA
>JAOQAP010000035.1 GCA_025963465.1 Flavipsychrobacter sp. | reverse complement strand
CGCTTCTTCGCCATGATGAAACAGCACATCGAATAATGATCTAAAATGGCCACCACCGTCCATTGTTTCAAGTGCATACACTAATGTGCCATTGTAGTATTTATTCTTTAACACAGCTTCAAAAAGCGGCTTTACTGCTCTATCATCCTTAATCTCTCTTAACATTAAAGCAGCGACATTCCGTGACCAACTTTGTTTATTGTCAAGATTCAGCAAATTAATGAAATATACAAATGCGACCTCAGAATCGAGCTCATATAAGTGCTGAGCTGCTGATCTCATTTTCTCCCATTCAGGAGTAGATGAAACAAGTATGTCTTTTAGCACATCTATTTCTTTCTGGTTTTTCACTGAATAAGCTAAACGGTCAAACCCACTCGCGTGGCATGTAATACTTCATCATTTCCTCTTCCCTGCTGCCAGTTTCAGGCTTGTAATCATAATACCATCTTGCCCTTGGGGGCAGGCTCATGAGTATGCTTTCTGTTCGTCCGTTCGTCTTCAGCCCGAACAATGTGCCCCTGTCGTGTATCAGGTTGAACTCCACATAACGGCCTCTTCTTACTTCCTGCCATTCAATTTCTCGCTCAGCATATGGCAAATCTTTCCTTTCCTTGACAATTGGCAGGTATGCATCCAGGAAAGCATTACCATTGGCCTGCTGAAACTTAAATAATCTTTGTTCATCCTGCTCATCTTTCGGACGCAGGTAATCGTAAAACACACCACCTATACCGCGCATCTCATCGCCTCTGTGTTTATTCACAAAATATTCGTCGCAGTGTTTTTTATATTGCGGATATAGCTCTGCTCCGAACGGATCCATGGCATTTTTCAGCGTATTGTGAAAGTGCTTAGCGTCCTCTTCAAACAAATAATATGGTGTAAGATCAGAGCCTCCGCCAAACCAGCAGTCGAGACGTTTACCCTCCGTATCATACAATTCAAAATAGCGCCAGTTGGCGTGTACAGTAGGTACGTTAGGATTGAGCGGATGAATAACCAACGACAGACCGCAGGCAAAGAAATTACTTTCCGGCACCTTGAACGCTTCCTGCATGGCTTTCGGTAACGGGCCATGAACTACAGATGTATTCACACCGCCTTTCTCGAAAACATCACCACCTGCTATTACCCGCGTTTTACCGCCTCCACCTTCAGGGCGGGTCCATTCATCCTGAAAAAACTTCGCCTTGCCATCCACTTCTTCCAACCCTGCGCAGATAGTATCCTGCAGGTTGTGTATGTATTGTACGAACTGGTCTTTGATATTCATTTCCTTATATTGATTAAGCCACAACTGCACTTTCCTTTACAGAAGGCTGATATTCTTTCACCGCGTCCACAAAAGCCTTTGCGTGATCTACCGGAACATTTGGCAATATGCCATGGCCCAGGTTAGCTATGTACCTTGTGGTGCCAAAGGCATCTATCATTTCTTTTACTTCTTTCTTTATCTGCGGTATAGGCGCCAGCAATTTAGACGGGTCAAAATTACCCTGCAGCGTAATGCTGTTATTGGTCATCTGCCTTGCCATCTGTGGCGTCATGCTCCAGTCTACTCCAAGGCCGGCAGCACTTGTCTTGCTCAGGTCGGGGAACGCATACCAGCTGCCTTTAGGGAAGAGTATCACCGGCACATCTGCGCTTACTGCATCTGCTATCTGCACAAGATATGGCTGTGAGAATATCTTAAAATCAGCAGGGCTCAGCATGCCACTCCAGCTATCGAATACCTGTACCAGGTCTGCGCCTGCCTTTGCCTGTGCTTTCAGGTACTTAATAGTTACATCAGTTATCTTCTGCAACAGCGTATGTGCCAGTTCAGGCTGTGTGAAACAGAATTGCTTTGCTTTATCAAATGTCTTGCTGCCCTTACCTTCTACCATGTAGCAGAGTAAAGTCCACGGTGCACCAGCGAAGCCGATGAGTGGCACTCGGCCGTTCAGCTCTTGCTTAGTAAGTGTCAATGCTTTCATTACATAATCCAGGCGCGCTTCAGTATCATCCATAATGAGCGCATCTATATCCGCCTTGTTCTTTATCACTTCCGGTAGTAATGGCCCCTTACCTTCTTCCAGCGTAACGACCATACCCATAGCCTGGGGTATCACCAGTATATCTGAAAAAATGATGGCGGCATCTACACCTACCTGGTCTACAGGCTGTAAGGTTATCTCCGTTGCCAGCTCGGGGGTTTGCACACGGGTAAAGAAATCGTATTTCTGACGCAGCTTTATATAGTCAGGCAGATAACGGCCAGCCTGGCGCATCATCCATACCGGAGGCCTTGACAACTCTTCCCCTTTCAACGCTCTTAATAACAGGTCATTTTTCAGATCGTTCATTGTAATACTTTAATTGCTGCCAGCTGTTACCGGCTCTTGTTTATGAAAATACCGAATTGCATCTGCTATCATTTCTTCTTTTGATGGCTTGCCGCTTACGATCATTTTATTACTTGTGTATTGTTGCAAAGCGTTAGCCGTAGTGTTGCCTATTGCAAACAATACGGTATCCGACATTGCCTTATTGATACTGAAAAAGCTATGTACACTGCTGGGACTAAAAAACAAGATAGCATTGTACACTTTCTCAATTATTTGCGGGGTTTCCATGGTGTGATATACAACCACCTCATGAACACTTACATGATCAGCTTGCAACAGTTCAGGCAATGTATCCATGCGCTTATCGCCACAAAAGAATACCACCTCGGCTATTTGCGCCGCCTTTATTTCTTCAGCAAGTACGGCCGCATCATTAGCAATACCCTTTAACCGGTTTCCTTCAAAATATTCAAGTACCGCCACTTTGGTTGCGTGACCTATGCAGTAAATATTCCACACAGGTTGCAATTCTTTCAATTGTTCACTTATTGCACGCACCGCATTTGCACTGGTGAATACTGCAACTATATTTCTTCTGCACAGCTCACCGACTTCCTCTTTCACCTGACCGCTTGTAATAGCCTCGACATTTATAAAAGGTACGCCATCAATAAGTACACCCCGCGCAGCTGCATCTTCTGTAAGACGAGGCTCCAGGGCTACCGTACTTAATATGGATATCTTATTGTTCATTGCGTATACCGTCCAGTATTGCCTGCCCGCCGTTTTGCAACAGTTCTTTGGCAGCATCGCTGCCCAGATCTATTGCATCGCTTACAGGTACTTTTTTATGTATCTCTTTTTTATGCACACCATCCTTACTCAGGATATTTCCGTGGAAAACAACATGCCTGTCAACCACCTCTGCCAGTGCGCTGATAGGTGTAGAACACCCGCCAAGCAATGCCCTTAAAAAATCTCTTTCTATACCTGTACACAATGCAGTATGTGTATCATGAAAACCCTGGCACGCTGCAAAAGCCTGCTCATCTTCATCCCTGCATACTACAATGATAGCACCCTGTGCAGGTGCGGGTAACATCCAGTCCAGGTCTATAGAATTGTCCGGACGCAAACCTATACGCTCTAGTCCTGCTGCGGCAAATATCGCACCCTTCCAATCACTCTCTGCTACTTTGCGCAGTCTTGTATTTACATTCCCTCTCAGGTTCTCTATAGTATCGTCCGGGTATTTATTCAGCCATTGTGCTTTACGCCGTATGCTGCTGGTAGCTATTACAGACGGAATGCCTTCATTAAGCGACGCCCCTTCTTTCAGCACAAAAATATCTTTGTAAGAAGCACGCGGCAGTACAGCAGCCTGAGTTATGCCTTTTGCCATCTGTGTAGGCACGTCCTTCATGGAGTGTACCGCTATATCTATATCACCGTTCAGTAATGCAATGTCCAGCGCCCGGGTAAATATACCCTGCACTCCTATTTCGTACAATGGTGTTTTGAGATCAGTATCACCTTCGCTTTTTATGTACACCAGCTCGGCGTTGTACCCTCCGTCCTGCAGCTTGCTCTTTACCATAGAAGCCTGCCACACAGCCAGCTGGCTTTCGCGTGTACCTATCCGGATGACCGTGTCCATACTTATGCTATATAGTTATTAATGGCTTCAATATAGTTGCAGCCAACAGTATTGCTTTGGCGCATTTTATTAGCCAGGGAGTTGAGTACTTTTTGAATCTTTTCGTCATGCGCCTCATGCGGCAGCACGTATACGCTTTCATTAAGCAGCATCGGGTCTATCTGTATTTCCTTCAGCTTGCTCTTTACTTCTTTCAGCACCGGTACATGCTTACGCATAGCGTACCAGTCTTTTAATTCTTCTATATGCACTTCAATGATCGCAATTGCCTTTGGCACTTCGGCCTTACGCTTTTGCAATGTTTCGTCTTTTATCTTAGACAGCATATCCACATCTACAAATGTGATGCCTGACGATTGCTGGGCGGCCACTGCTACATTGCATGGTACAGAAAGGTCTATGATCAGTTTCCTGCCTTTACCGTCAATATGTTTTTTCAGTATTACAGGCTCAGGGGCATTGGTAGATACCAGTATGATATCCGCCGCTGCCAGTTCCTCTTCCAGTGCAGCAAATGGCGCGGAAAGAATATCCAGTTCCTTAGCCAGTAAAGCTGCCGTTTCTTCTGTTCTGTTGATGAGTGTTATATTGCTGGTCTGCAGGTAGTCTACAAGATTGCGGCACGTAATCGCACCTATCTTTCCTGCACCTACCAGCACTATCTTTTTGTCTTTGATGTCGGCTACATACTCTTTGATGTACTGCACAGCAGCAAAAGAAACAGACACCGTACCGCCACTAAGTGCAGTATGTGTCTTTATTGCTTTAGATGCCTGTAACACAGAGTTGATGAGCCGCTCCATGAATGCACCAATAAAACCATGCTCTTTTGCATGCCTTACCGATTTCTTTATCTGCCCCAGTATCTCGTAGTCGCCAAGTATCTGTGAATCAAGGCCTGCACCTACATGATACAAGTGCTCCATAGCCACTTCGCCGTTCTTAGTATAAGAAATGTCTGCAAAAGTTGCAGCATCGCCTGCGGTCACACTGCAGATGAGATCTGTAAGCTGGCCTGCATTGGCCGCAAAACCATAAATTTCTGTACGGTTGCAGGTAGAAAGAATGAAAATATCGGTAAGTCCGTATTGAGGAGCAAGCGACAAAAGGCGGTCATATTGTTCATTACCAATAGCAAACTGCCCCCTTACGGAAGCATCAGATTTTTTGTAGTTGATACCAACTACCCAAAAATTATCAATATTGTGCTTGTTATTAGTGTGCATCAGGTGCTTTAGGTACGCTGCG
Source organism: Flavipsychrobacter sp. (assembly GCA_025963465.1). Taxonomy (GTDB): domain Bacteria; phylum Bacteroidota; class Bacteroidia; order Chitinophagales; family Chitinophagaceae; genus Nemorincola. Next base: position 8,413 of record JAOQAP010000035.1, on the reverse strand, counting down.
GCAAAGGTACTTTTATATGCCCCAGCATGGTAATTCCTGTGTCACATATCCGTCATTTTAGACCATGATATTCGTCAGTTTATACCTGTAGCACATTCCTAAATGCAAAAAAGTCACTATGCAAGTGACTTTTTTAGTGCTTTCCAGGGCTGATAGCTAATTTTTATTTACTATCACCTGCTTCGCCAGCATTAACTGCCCGCCGGATGTAAAAGAGATCGAGTACATGCCGTTATATACCGTCTGCAGGTCAAAATAAGCAATAGTACTGCCTTTATTAATATGTACGGTCTGCACAACCTGGCCCTTTATATTCACCATATTCAATACCACATCCTCTGTTACAAGATGACCGACCTGCACAGCTAAAATATCTGATGCCGGATTAGGGAATATAGCTACATCGTTTGCCGCCATAGTTACCTGTGCTACACCTGTAGGTGCATATGTTGTTGTAGACTCACTAACCGTGGTTACAGTGGTGGAAGATGTGACGCCGTAGTAAGTAGGCCCTATAATGTAAGGATAGACGGAATTATAATTGGCGTCTACTGTAGCAAAATAAGCGTATGTGCCTGCCAGGTATTCCGGGGTAACGCAGAAACGGCCATTGTGTTCATCAAGACACTCTGAAACACCAGCATGAGCTACATACTCATAATCTTCGATACATGTACCCAATGGATATGTAGTATTTATCGGAGGACCTGTTAATACGGTACCGTCAGGCAGTGCTGTTCTTGAAGTGATGCTGCGCAGCTGATAGCTTGATTGCATACGAACAATGCCTCCCGTGCCGTCTACATTCTTATAAGCATATGCCCCGTACACCGGATAACCGTCCAGCGCATAGCCTATAAGCGGCGAATGTTTTGTCGGGTCAATTTTATACAAACCATCTGCCGCATATAAGTTGCATACGGTAGACAGAACGACTTTATCGAGATTGAACGCTGACGGATTCTGGTGATGATGGTACTGTCCTTTTGCCGGGTGTCCTTTTGCACAGTCAAAGCCTGCACGCTCGAACACTACTGCATCCCTGCGCCACGCAGGTGCACCGGGCATTCCGTTTCCCCAGTTGTTAGTGCTTGTGAGCCAACTCTTGCCGTCCTGGCAATCAAACATAGCCACCCCATTGATGAACGCACCTGTTATGCCAAGAGCGGTCTTAGTAGCCGTGCTCGTATTGGCCTGCGGCTTACGGGATATTTTATAGATCGTGTTCTGGTCTGATGTGAGTGACGGGTTGCCATCCAGGAACGGGCCTGTGGGATATGAAGGTACTCCCTTTGAATGTACATATACCCAGTCCGTACTGTATTCCACCTTCTGGCAGTTCACAAGTACGCTATTGCTGAGCGCTGTGGAGCTGCCGGAAACATAATAAGTACCTGTAACGCTGTTATTTTGTAACCAGGATGTGATCACGGGGCTTGTCTGGCCATTGGCAATTACCGCCGTTGACAATACTAATAGTGAGAGGAATAATTTTTTCATAACGTCTTTATAGCTAGCTATTTATCTATTAGACGTCAAGATATTGCTTTTCCTTCGTTTTGTTGAAAATATTGTTGCGGGATTTACTTTGCTACTACCATTTGCTGATGCCACACTCCCTGTTCTGAAGTTGCGGTGATAAAATAAACACCATCCGGCATATCCACACTTACTTCTGTATTTGCATTGGTCATTCCAGTTGCATCCGTTACTATTTGCCCTGTCACGTTTGTAACTACAATATGCAGAACTTCATTCCTGTCTGCTGAAATATGTACTGTCCATTTGCCATTATTTGGGTTAGGGTATACTGATATTGCAGACGAAGCTGCATTCACGACCAGTACAGCAGTAGGGTGGGTCATATACCTGATACGGTTATTGCCATAGTCTGCTATGTATATATTGCCACCGTCATCTACAGCTACTCCATAGGGGTCATTCAGTTGCGCATGAACAGCTGGGCCACCGTCACCGCTATATCCTAATGTCCCGTTTCCTGCTATTGTGGCTATGATACCTGAAGTATTTACCTGTCGTATACAGCCATTCCATCCGTCAGCTATATATAGTATTCCATTCTTATCTACGGCAATACCTATTGGCTCATTTAGTTGCGCCGCGGTCGCAGCACCAAAATCGCCACTGTAGCCTTTGCTTCCATTCCCTGCAAATGTTATAATACGTCCAACTAGTGTTCTGCGAATACGCTCATTATCTACATCTGCTATGAACAGTTCTCCGTCTATATCGAAAGCAATTGCATAAGGACCATTAAGCATGACATCTTTACAATTGACCCAATCCCCGTTATATCCGGCAACGCCACTGCCCACATAGGTGATGATATTAGCTTTATCATCTATTATCCGTACGCGATTGTTACCCTGATCTGCTAAAAACACGTTCCCTGATCTGGGCCCTATCGCTAATCCTCTCGGACTATTAAGCTGCGCAGCAGTTGCGGGCTGATCATCTCCATTATAACCGGCAACGCCTGTGCCCGCTATTGTCGTGATGATCCCATTTGTATCTACTCTGCGTATCCTGTTATTCCCAAGATCGCTTACGCAAACATTCCCCGCATGGTCTACAACCACACTCACCGGCGAATTCAATTGCGCAGCAGTAGCAGGAATATTATCTCCGTTATAACCTGCTGTGCCTGTGCCTGCAATAGTAGTAACGACTCCTGCGCTATTGATCATCCGCACACAGTTGTTGTGCCTGTCTGCTATGTACAAATTGCCTGCTGCTATAGCTATACCAAAGGGGTGATTGAATTCACAGTCTTTTGCAATACCGCCATCACCACTATATCCACTTGTGCCTTTACCTGCAAATGTGATAATACTTTGTCCGTGCGCTGGAAGACAAAGCAATAGTACGGCAGCATAACAAAAGATCATTTTCATAAGACAGGCTTGATACACTGGTTAAACGCCAATACAGGTAGATTATTATCCTACGCAATAAAATATATAATATCCGTTTATTTAGTATTTTTGATATGGTCGCATTAGTTATTCGTTTACAAGATAAAACAACCTGCAATGAAAAAGAATCTATTGCTGATAGCGCTATTATTTTTTACGTTCCCTGTTTTTGCCGCAGAGGGTGTATATCTTGAATTCAGGATCACTTCCACTAATATTAATGGCACCAGCAAAACTTACAACTCCGCCGGCAATGTGCGCTCTGAAATGACCATGACGAATGCCAGATCAAGTGCACCCATGTCTGTAGTAACGCTCAAATTGCATAACGAACCAAACACGGTGTATTCATTGAATGAAAAGGATAAGACCTACACCGTTACCAATACACAGAGCACAACCGGGTATAAAGAAGATGATTTCGATGTGGAAATAGTAGGCAAAGAAAAAATAGGCAGCTACAATTGCACGCACGTAAATATCGTGTACAAAAAAACAGGACATAAGAACCAGATGTGGCTCTCACGCGATATTCCGGGCTACGCATCCTATACCAGCGTAGAAGACAATTACCTGGGCGGTTCTGAATTCTTTGACAAACTCAAAGCAAAAGGCGCTGACGGATTTGTGGTGCGCATGCTGATAAACGGGGGAAGGAGCGAGCAGATACAAATGGACCTTGTAAAGGCAGAAAAGAAAAACATCGATGCAGGCATGTTCAGCGTAAGCGGATATACCAAATCTGCAACGCCTGCGAACATGACGGCAGACCAACTAAAAAGTATGACACCGGAACAACGGCAGGAATACCTGAAACAAATGAGGGAGCGTTATAATAAACAACGCTAAACAGATAATATGAGAAGCCTCATCTTCTGTATTTTCAGCGAGTGCATGGCACACTCATCGTTTGCACAAAATTGACTTTTTCCCGTGCAGAAGTAAGGAGTGGCCACAGCAAAGAAGGCGAAGTGAAACAGTAATATATATCACGTCTTGTCAGTTTATCAGATAATTGAACTTTATGAAAAAAAGCCATCAATTCCTTATTGTTTGCATGGCGTTAATTGTAGCCATTGGGTGCAGAAGCGTTTCTAAATATACAATTGACAGCAATCCCGTTACTAAAACCGACTCCGGTCTGCTGGGTATATGGAAGGCCATGGAGGATACTAGCGTAGCTGATTTTATTCTTGTCCAAAGTCCATACGATGTGCATCACCCTATAATAGGGTGGGATAGCGTTAATAAAAGACCTGCAATAATTGGAGAGGGAAATATCGCAGATAAAAGACTTGCAGCAACGCTAGACGTAGAGCGAACAAAACGGGAAAGACATGAAGAAATAATGAAAGAACAAGGTCTTTACTATTACATCACTTACTTTAATCATCACGGAATAAATCCTCTGTACCAGCAATGGACAGCATTTCCATCTGTAGTTGGAAATTCAAAATTCCTGAATGTATATTACCAGGATGAACATATTTTAGGCGGGCATTTTTTTGTAAGGCTTATTCATATCAACAAGTCTTACGACAGTATAACTACAGCCATTATAGCAGATACTACATTAGACATGCTTAACAACGCTAAAGAATTAAGAAACAGGGTAACAAAAAATATTAAAAGCCCCTCATTTTATAGCGATACTCTTCATTTCTATAAAGCAAATGGCTACCACCTCACTTTGAAAGGCGCAGTACTAAAAGCAAATTAATTCTAAAAAAAACGCCTGCACTCTAAACCATGGAGTATACTCCTACCCTTATGTTTGCTCTAAAAAGACCATGAGCAGATACACATCAGGAGAAACAGACACAGAACAGGAGAAAGAGCCTGCCAGTAGTCAGTCCATAGGCATGCAGCAGGTAGTGAACAAGAACCTGCTAGAAGAGCGCATGATATTTCTATGGGGAGCTGTAGAAGATGACAATGCCCGCATCATTGTAGAGCAACTGTGCTACCTTTCGCGCATAGACGGAGAAAAACCGATCCACTTTTACATCAACAGCCCCGGAGGCATGGTAACGGCTGGTAATGCCATACACGATATAATGCAAAGCATCAGCGCGCCGGTATACACTTACTGTATAGGCAATGCTGCATCCATGGCTGCCATACTGTTATCTGCAGGCGAGAAAGGGCACCGTTATGTGTATCCGCTGGCGGAAGTAATGATACACCAGCCCAGTATGGGCGGCTTCAAGGCACGTATGTGGGAGATAGAAGTACACGCGCGCCAGATAGCCAAAGCAAAAGAAATGGCAGCAAAGATACTGGCAGCCAATTGCGGCAAAGATATTCAGCGCATCAAAGATGATTTTGATAAAGACTACTGGATGGATGCTCAGGAAGCAATTGATTATGGCATTGCAGATAAGATGGTGGCTTAAGCACACATCCTCATTTCTGTAAATGGTATAATATGGTTGATGGTTTCACCCTCCATTTGCATCCTTGCTATTTCCAGTCTTTGTTTATAGAGCAGAAGCTTGTCTATTTGGGTGTCCAGGTGTATCAGCTTCAGCTCTATTATTTTAAATGTAGTGGCACTATCAAGTGTATTCATCTGGCGGCGTACTATTATTTCACGTATCTCTTCCAACGTGAAACCAAGTCCTTTCAGGTTATGTATTGCCTTTAGCGTGTATAGTATTTCCACAGGATAATCTTTGTAATTATTATCCCTGCGATCGCGCTTACGCAGCTCTATCAGTCCTATCTTTTCATAGTACCTGATCGTGTCTTTTGAGAAGCCTGAAGCTTTGGAAAGTTCGCCGATGAGCATGTGTAAAGCTAACAAAAATATTGCTTAGTTATTCTGGTGCAGTGTCCATACATTGCCATCAGGGTCTGTAATGGGTGCAAACTTCCCCCATGGGGTATCGTCAGTTTTGCCAACTGTTATTCCTTTTTCAGATAGTGTAGCTCTGTCCTCCTCTATACTATCTGTAAGAATAGTATTCCCCTGCAGGGTACCTGCGGGCATCTTACTAAACCAGGTTACCAACGCAATGTCTGCACCACCGCCCGGGAATTTCAATTGTACCCACACCTGGTCTTTATCCATCGGCGCTTCTATTACCAGTGTAAGGCCCATTTTCAGATAAAATTCTTTAGCTCTTTGTGCGTCCGTTACCGGAACTGAAATGATCTCTACAGATTTCATGATCTTGTTTTTTTACACGTTAAGAATGATGATTAACATTTACTTTTTTGTTTTGCTATCAAGCAGTGTTTCCAGTGCTTTCAGTTTATTCTTCCAGAAGCCATCGAAGTAGTTGATCCAGTCCTGCAGCTCATTGAAGCCTTCCTGGCGCAGCATACAATACCGCTCCCTGCCTATATCTTCTATAGAAATAAAACCTGCGGTGTGCAATATCTTCACATGCTTGCTCACTGCCGGCCTGCTCATGTCAAAGTTTTCCGCCAGCGAGTTGATGGTCAGACTGTCTTTCGACAACAGGTTCAGTATCTGCCTCCTACTGGGGTCAGCAATGGCATGGAACGGGTCATACACGTGTTGTTTCATTTTGAATTTTCATTTAGCAGCTCACCAAATCGTTTGATAACGTGTGACTTCCATCCCATGTTCATCATCAGGTATGCAAAATAATTCTTCATGCCTTTGAATCCCGTATGTTCTAAAAGCAATTCAGTACCGCCATCTTTAGGTGTCAGTGTCCATGTCACTACAGAGTCTAGGTTTATGGTGCCTTTCCGCGGCCCACCCTTCCACGAGTAAGATAGCCGTTTCAACGGCACCACCTCCAGCACCTCGCAATATACTATACCATCAAAGCCCGGTTGTGGCTTCGTAGTGAAGTTGAACCGATGCCCCACAACAGGTTTAAAATCATTTTTCATCAGCCATTGGGCTATCAGCTCCGGGTTGGTCAGATGTTCCCATATCGCTTCAGGTTTGTGAGAAAAGAACCATGAGTGCCTTATATCTCTTTGCATATTGCGTAACTTTTTAGTTACACAAACATACGTGTAACTTTTTAGTTACGCAAATATTTTTCTCATTTACTGAAAAACTTATACAACACCCAATGCCTTACACCTGTAAAAACCGGAATGAACAGAACGATTGCTATAACGGACAGGAAGCTGATATTATCCAGGTATTGTCCGAATGCTGGTATCAGCAGCATGACTACACAACAGCCAGTCAGCATGCGGGATACAGGCCTTATATAGGCGAGGTCTTCTTCATCCTTTTCCATGATGCCCGATATACACACTATCATAAGGAGCATGACGGACAGCGCTACGCAAAACATCCATTGCAACGTCATAGGAAGAGCCACAGCTACATTGCCCAGCACCACTTTCATACAGGCACCTGCTACGCAGAATGAAGCCAGCAGCGGAAAATGAAGGAACAAAAGGGCCTGCAGGTACATATAGCCTTTCTTTGTCTCCTGACTGCTGGTCATATCAAAATACAATGCCCATAGCAGAAAGGATATAAGTATACCCAGTATAAAGGCGATCCATGCCGATGCCTGCTTGTCTCTTAGTTCTGAAATACCGGCTATGGTGGCGAAAATACTTTCTGCAAGTACTATGATGGTAAACTGTCCGAATCGTTCCACTATGGTTGCTGAAGCAGTGAATACCTGTCCTCTTCTTTTCATCTCTGCCGATATTGTGCGCGCGCCTGTAAGCGACGGGGTCATATTCAACAACAAGGCTACTACCCAAAGGACAACAGCTAAGTGATAACTGGTAAAGAGAGAAATACCAAATAATGCAAATGAAATAAGATAATTGAACGTGTAAAACTTATTGAATATCCTGTGCGATGGGTCATAATACCCTACACTCCACCACAGGTAAGTGATCATTATCTGCAATACCATAAAGGTAGTTGCAAAAGCCCGTTGGTGCCCTTCAAAAGCATCGTGTATGGTTATGGCAACAGCAGCTACTGCAAGCATCTGCCAGAATGTGACGAGCCTTGTGCGAATACTATCGCTGCCATGCAGATCGTAATACTGGCTGCCATTTACCCACGACCAGAATACGAGACAGAATAACAAGAGCGAAAACCCCGCAGTATTCCATGTAGGATTTTCTGAAAGATAATGAGTGATCTGGCTTACGGCCGCTGCATATACCAGGTCATAGAACAGCTCCAGCCAGCTGATCTTCCGCTCGTACTTTCGTTCGGCAAAATTTTCAGGTGCGCCCCACCATTCGACTTTTCGTATGTCACGCATAACACTAAGATATGATTATTTCATACCAAAGTTATCATCAGGTCAACACCCGCACCATGCATTTTACATCATTTTCACCTACATACCATTCTATGCAATACCCATCCGGGTCGACATCGGGTTGAGTGATCAGTTGCTGAAATGCCTGGCCTATTGCCGGTATCTGTTGCATAAAATTCCTGATGACTATTTCATTGTAATTACCCTTTGATATTATAAAATGAGTACCGCCTATCAGGTCACCTT
>JAOQAP010000268.1 GCA_025963465.1 Flavipsychrobacter sp. | reverse complement strand
TGTTCCAAGGTTCTAGTCCTGGTGTTCCCACTTCAATACAGACATGACTTTGAGTATTCAATGTCTTTTTTTTATAGAACTTTCATGTTTTGTTGCAATAAATTCGCTTTAAACTCGCGCTAATACTGCAATCCATCGGATGTCACTTATTTCTTTTTGCCAATAAATAACTTGAAAACGGGACAGACATGGCGCTCAAACCAACTGAGCTATAGGCCCAAGACTATTCTTTTTTCCCTGACTGATAACCGATAAAAACACCAAAAGCGAACCCAGAATTAATACAGAAACTGCAATATAGAAATTTAGGTTTTCAATGGGCTGCGAATGTCCACTACTGCTGAATAAAGAGAAAATAGCGCTTAGAATTCCTCCGATAAAATAAGAATTCTACCTAGAATTAGCCCCGCAAAATAACCTACAATAGCGCCAATTATTCTATAGGTGATACTTTTGGTAAGTATTTTTGTCATCCTCGGCGTTCCTATTCCAATATTTATTTCATCTGCTAAAGTACCTCTGAAATAAGAGTCATCCATATATTCTCCCGACCATTAACTTTGCCTATATCGTATTGTATCCGAAAAGTGCTTGTTAGGATAGGAAATATCATACTCTTCTGAAAGTAAAACATGCTTTGTAATTTTAATTCTAACATAGCAATCTTGGCCTGGCTCGAATTTCAAAGCCATACTTTTAAAAGTGGTTGGATATGTTATATAGGCATAACTATGAATAACTGTATTGCCCAGTTTTGATTCATATATTAATATGATAAAAGATGAACAGCAAAGTCAATTATTTGATTTTTATCAAAGGTTTCCTACTTCACACGAAATAATTTTGTGCGACTATTAGCAGTGTGACTTTATAGAACAGGACAATAAACAGTACCATTCATTTGCACAAGTTCTATCTACTTCGAAACACCATCAATGAACAAGATCAATTAATTCACCAAGATAACGTTGTAAAACAATGAAAAAGTTGACATTTATCAAGATAATGGCCTTGATACCACTCGTGTTTGTAGCATGCACAAAAAACAGTACAGTCAATGGGACGGCCACATCTACTGATCAGCTTCACGCAAAAATCAAGGGGTATCTTACCGGAAAATACTCGCACAGACCAGCAAAAAATGCCGGTGTTTGCATAAAGAAGAAAACATTTGATTGGGGTACTCTTTCAAATGTATATGAGCAGGTAGGTGTAGCATATACTGATGATAATGGTGAATTCAGTTATGATCTCTATTATCGTGACAAAAGTGCTAAGCATGTAGCAACATTACAGCCTTCCACCTATTTATTTACAGGTGGGGAGGTGCCAATCAATATAGGGACGGATGTGCATATAGAGGTGGAAGACATGGTAACTGTTAACCTCAGCGTCGATTTCCATAATAATAAGTATCCACCCATGTCCATATCAGTGAATAGAATTACCCTTTCAAACAATGAAAAGGTACTGGGACAGATGAATGGCAATTTCAATACCGTGCATAGCACATACTTTGCCACGCCATTCACGATAACTTATTCCAACAATAACCCAGACAGCCTTACATCCACTAAGACTAAGACCATATCAGTTCCTTTCGCCGATACTATTGTGCTGAATGATTTGGTGGACATGGGATTTTGAAATAATACCGGCTGCATCGGAGCTTCAAAGAAACATTGCTTTTATATTTTTATGGAGCAACTTCTATCGAAAAAGTGAGCTACATTGCAAGCCAGACAAGCGTTTGATAAAATCTAACATCGCACTTACGCATCGAAAAGAAGCAACTATAAGACCCCTCATCATCAGGTGGGTCCCAGATTCAAGTCTTGGTGGGTCCACACTTACAAACTAATAATAATTAAGCAGTTGCATTAATTTGTAACTGCTTTTTTTATTTCCCTTCAAATTTACCCGATCTGAAACCCCAATATGTACGGAACATCAATACCACATTACTACAATAACTATATCCGAATTATTATTTGTATATTGTAAAAATCAATAAATAAAAAATTAACGTTTACATATAAATTATATATTATTTCTATGCTTAAGACTTTATTCAGCTACCTAAGCAACATTCATCCTCTTACTGATGAAGTAGCAGAAAAGCTCAGCAGCAGTTTTGAAATAATCAATGTTCCAAAACGTCAACTACTTTTGAAAGATGGGGATGTCTGCAATTATCTTTATGTAGTCCTGAGTGGCCTTGCGCGCATGTACTACATAAAAGATGATGAGGAGATATGTTCCCTGTTCATAGAAGAAAAATATTTGTTCCACTCCCCTCATAGCTTCTATAAAAGGAAACGGGCATATGAATATATTGAAACGCTGGAGCCGTCTGTATTGGCTCGTATTCATTACGATACATTGCAGGAACTATATAAGTCTTACCCCGAGTTGAATTTTATAGGACGTGTGATAACCGAAAATTATTTTGTGAAAAGCGAAGAGCGGCTATATCTGTTACGCAAGCATACTGCAGAGGAACGGTATCTGTATTTCAGAGAACGCTATCCTACATTACTGCAAAGAGTACCCTTAAAGTATATAGCGTCTTACTTAGGTTTAACACTGGAAACATTGAGCAGGATAAGGAATAAAATAAGAAGCTAAATGAATGGAACCCGCGAGGCTCATCTAAATGTCTGCGTCTCTTTTTGCTCTACAGACAATCTGCCTACCGCACAAATCAATGTGCCGGTAAACAGGTATCTGCAATTTTTCGTTCGGTAAAAGCGCATTAAAAATTGTATGCTATTCCCGTCTCATTTTTCTTATCGGTAACTAATGAATATCGTGAGTTGGTCATGTTATAGATACCACCACCTATTGCCAGAAGACAACCGATAACAACAATAAATGCCCCTAATAAAAAAGACAACCCAATCCAAGTTGCTCTAGTCGAAAGGCCCCAATCACTATCCTCATCAGTTTTGGTGAAGCCAATTAGAGAACCTATAACAAAAACTCCTCCACCAGCTATCATTGTTCCCCTACCTATTTTTGAGACCAAACATTTTTGAGGATTGGAAAATTTATATTTCTGTGTATAAGGAAATAAGGCTGCTTTTTCTGATTCGTAGTTAGCGGCAATATTGTCCACAGGTTGACCTGTGTTAACGCCCGAAATATATTTCACCGGAAACGCGCCAAACGATTTGCTGAATGCTACCATAATCAGCATTATTGCGAAGAGTGTTATTCTACTTTTCATTTTGTTGTTTTGTTTTAAAAGTGGTTGATAATTTGTAAAAGTATATTCCGGCCATTGCTAATAATTTGATATTTATCAAATTATCCAGCCGTTTTAAAAAATATAAAATAAGACATGAGGTGGAGGTTATTGCGATGTCAATATTGTCGTGCGAATATTTCTGTTGATGTTCTTATTGCAAGTTTCAACGCATGTAGTCTCCCTCTGACTCGCAATAGTTTGACGACCCCAGGAAAACCGGTGCGGATTTTTTTAGGCACTGTTTGACCGATCACTGCCGCAGCCAACAATTTGATAATTGTCAAATAATTCCGGCTTTCAACACTATTTGATAAATGTCAAATAACCCGCGGTTATTACACTACACCTTTACATCGTTGGAAAATGAATTCCAAAACAAAAACCGAGCAAAATGAAAAAACGATCAATACTTTCTATTTTAGTTATTTGCGTTACAGCTAATTTATTCGCACAGCCAGACCCCAAAACATTAAAGAATCACTTCCCCACAATGCAAACACACCATAATGCCGGCAAAACCACAGCTCTTAATGCATCCCGGTGCATAGCGATGGTGCAGTCATCGTACAATGGTTCGTCTTACGATGCTTTCGATTCAACAACATACTCCTACTCAGCAGGAAGGGTAGGATCGCCTTTGGGCCAGATGAAATATGACAATGGCAGTGGATACTCGCTGATGACCGGCGTTAAGCAGATGATGCTGACTCAGACTTTCGATAGCCATAACAATATACTTGTATGTACTGAGCAAGATCTCGACCTTATATCCGGTGTTTTTGTTAATTCCCGGAGGACCACATACACATACGATGCTATGAACAACCCGCTGACCGAGACCACTGAGATTTGGAATGCTACCGCCTGGGAAAAATACAACAAATATGTAAGAACTTTTACTGCCGCCAATGAGGTCGCAACCGAGGCCTTATTGTGGTGGTTCGGAGGCAGTTGGGGTAACAGTACTTATTATAATTATATCTACAATAGTCTGCACGATCCAATCCTCAGCATTGAAAAAAAGTGGGATCTGTCTACATCAATATTTATGTTGTCTTCGAAAGATACGATGGTCTATGATCTTTCAAATAATCTCAGCTACGAGCTCAGTTACAATTACCATACCTCAGCTAATACGTGGGATACCGGCTATAAAATATCGTACAGCAGTTATCTCGCTCCCGACATGCCCCGGATCATTATTCAACAGAACTGGGACGCAACTAGCAGCACCTTCAAAAACAGCCATAAAGACTCTTTTTCATGCAATAGCAGCAATCTTCCTGTGTATATGTCCGAAATGAACGCCAACGCCAGTAATATATGGGAATACGGCACACAGGCGCACTTCTATTATGAGTTGTATGCATCAGGTGTTACTGAAATAAGCAACACTTCGGCTTCGCCTGAAATTTACCCAAACCCGTGCAGTTCACAATTAAATATTGCAGCCCCATATCTTATCTCTTCTGTTTCTGTCAGTAACCTGCTCGGCCGGACTATCCACAACTATGAATTCAACTCGGACAAAGTGCAGATGAACGTAAATGACCTGCCGTCCGGAGCATATATTATTCGCATAAACGGATCTGACGTCAGGAAGTTAGTGAAGCGGTAGACCTCCATAAATTTTTAGTAATTAGGTTCAAGGTTCAAGAAAATGTCCAGTGGCATCATTTTACCATTGATAGTGGAAATCATAAAATAATTATCATGAAAACCACCATTCAATTCGCCGGAACAAAATTGTTATTCCTGTTTGTTTGTTTGTTATCAGGCTTTTACAGCCTGGCGCAGGAAGAAGGAACCTCACAAACGAGTTCTACATCCAGTCATTCTTCAACAACGGTAGCGCCTGCCGATGCCGCTATGTGGTACACCAATCCTATAGTATGGGTGGCAGGGGTAGCCGTATTGCTCCTTATTATCATTTTTGCGGCAAGAAGCGGTAAAGGTAAGGTGTCAAATTCCGAAGTGTCAAGAACGACTACCACGACCACAACTATTAAGGAGGACTAAGGAATATTAATTATATGCCAGTTAAGGAGTTGTATACGTGCAACTCCTTTCTTCTATGCAAGGAACATGCGCAGAAAAAATGTTACGTTCAATTGTTTTCGTAGCGTTATTTAAAGTCCGTTATAACTTAAACTGCACTGTGACATAGAAATTCCGCTTGTCAGCGGGTAAGATGCCCGGGCCCGGGTAGCCGTCGGCCCTACGGGTGAAATATTTGGTATCTGACAGATTGTTGACCCCCGTGTAAAAAGTAAATTTTCTCCAGTTATAGCTCAGACTGAGGTCCATAACACTGAATGCATATATTGCTCCGTCTACAGCGGTAGCTGTTATTTCGGTATTAGTGGCGTCAGAATATTGTTTTGCCTGGTAGGAGAACTGGTATGTTATATTGAAACGGGGATTACCAAAACTGATACCCGTGCGGAACAATACAGGTGGTACATTCTCTACTAGTTTATTAGCAAAGGCAGTATTTTTTGTATTGATATAGCGTGCATCAATAAGAGAAAGATTGGTGTATAAATTCAGCTTGTACTTCGACTTGCCCTGGGTCATAGCTTTCAGTATGTCTCCTTCCAGCAATACCTCAAGTCCTACGTTTCTGCTGTCTGCAACATTTGTACGGAGCCTGTATGTCATAAAGTTGCTGTCCCGTGTAAAGATCGATCCGATACGGTCATTATATTTCAGGTAGAAGGCGCTGAGGTCCGCATACAGCCATCCTTTGTAAGAGCCCCGCAGTCCCAGGTCAATATTATATCCGGTTTCATCGCGCAAGGCAGGATCTACTCGGGCATTGGTGTTCACAATACGCACGTCATTAAAGTTAATGGAACGGTAGTTCTGAGAAATATTGCTGTACAGCTCAGCACCGTTTTTAAATTTCCAGGAAGTACCAATGCCCAGCAATGCAAAAGAACGTGGATTATTAAGTGTTTCGAATATTTTATCGTTAGCTATAAATACGTTTTGCTTATAGTAGTAACCGTCGGCTTTTGTATTGATATACTCCAAACGGATGCCGGGAGTAATGCTCCAGTGTGTGTTGATCTGAAATATGTTTTCTGCAAATGCAGCTAAGTTAGTACCCGGGAAGTGATAATTAGATTTATTTGGCTCTGGCCCGATAAATGTAAAATCAGGTTTGTTCCCATCAGGGCCGTCACCTTGTTTGCGATCGGTAAGCCCCTGGTACCAACGGGTGCCTATAAGGAAAGTGCTATACTGGTCCTTTATTAAATGATAGCGGTGAATATATCGGAGTTCTGAACCAAAATTACTGTAGCGGTCCTGCATAAGGTCCCTATTGCCGCCAATATCAGGACGGTTGATATAGTTCAATATACCTAATGCCTCCCTGCCGCCCTGCAGGGTAAAGCTGCGCCAATTCAACTTGCTGTAATCAGAGAATTTGTAGTCCAGGTTCAGGCTGATCAGGTTCCAGTTTACCTTAAACCAGTTCCTTGCCCTTGTCGATCCCGACGGGTTTACTTTAAATGAATCATCGGTTAGTCCTCCCGGCTGCTGCGCCAGGTATCTCATCAGCGTATATTCACCTGTGATCTTCATCTTATCATTTACCTGGTATGCAAGATGTGCGTATCCGTTATGCTGGTCGTAGTGGCTATTGGGCCGCCAGCTATCGCCACGTTTAAATTGATAGAAGGCGTAGTAATTCAATTTGTTCTTTGCGATAGTTCCACCCACGCTATTGAACGAGTTAAAGAATCCGAATGATCCGCCTGTCTGCCGCGTGGTAAATTCACATCGTTTGTCTGCAGGGCCGTCTTTCATGATAAAATTGATCAACCCGCCAAACTGGGGGCCGTACTGCAGGCTGGCTGCGCCACGTATGATCTCGATACGATCGAGCGCTTCAGATGAAGGGGTATAATAGCTTTCCGGATAACCAAGTGCATCTGCACTGATATCATAACCGTTCTGGCGGATATTGAAGTTTGAAGAGCGGTTGGGACTAAGACCACGCCCACCAATGCCGAGTTGTAGTCCCCCGTTATCATATTCCCAGATATTCAGCCCGGGAATACGCGCATAGATCTGCCTTGTATTATTAGTGGCCAGGTTGGCATTGAGATTGCGCAGATTGATTACCTCTGTTTTCTTTCCTGCGTAAATGGAAGTACCCTCTACGTCTCTCAATTTGCCCGATACCGATTCTGACCTTGCATTCTTCACTATGACTTCATTCAGGGCAACGGCTTTTGGTTTCAGTTTTATATCCAGCCTGCCAGCCTGTAAAGGAACCTCGATAGTGGACTCAGATGTGATGTAGTCAGCAAAGCTGATGGTAAGCTTATAGCTGCCCTTTGCGAGCTTAGTGAAGCGGAAAAAACCATTCTCGTTGGTCATTTGCACAGTTCCCGGCACAAGGGTAACAGTAGCGCCACTTGCCGGCTCATTGCCTATCCTTACAGAACCCTCCACAGCATATTGCTGGGCCGATGCGCTCATGCCTAGAAAAAGAATCGTTACAAAAAATGGTATTAAAAATCTCATTGTTGCTGTTTGTACGGAAGTATCCATTTGTAATGTTGCCAGCTAAGAGGTTGTGCTGCCAGGTTTACTGTGGAATCAATAAATAAACGTGATCGGTTACCGTTGAGCGCTACATATATCTCTGCATATACTTCCGGCTTTTGCCATCCTTTTTGTTCGAACTGAGTGCGAAGGTAGTGAGCATATTTCAGAATCATATCAGGTTGTGTGCTCATCATTTTTTCCTGGAGCTCTGTCAGATAGTCTGCATTGCTAATGTGCGTAAACCTTGTGTGGGTGCTATCTTTTACTGTGAAATAAGCTGTTCCTGCTTTTTCCATCAACATTACCCGCCATGAGAACCGGTATCCTTCCTCTCCCCAAAACAAGTGGCCGGGATATAGAAGAAAACGTAGCGGTACCACCAGTTGAAAAAAAATATAAACGGAAAGGGCAATAGTGATCATTTTTTTGTGGCGGAATACATATGCCCCTGTTTGAAAATAAGGTGCCTGGCGGTTGTAAAAAGGCATAAAGCCGAGTACCCGCTTATGAAACGATCCTGAAAAAAAGATAGTGGTGGCTATGATCATTACATATGGAAACAGGCCAATGCCCGGGAAAAAAATAGCCGTGGCAATATGAAATATGAGTACAGCCAGGTATGCATAAGGCCGGGTGCGCTTCTGCAGCAAAAAGAAGACGATAAAACAATCGTAAACCGCACCAAACCAGGAAAACAGGTAAGCAACCCACTCATGATACATATATGGCCCTACCAGCGGCAGGTAGCTGCGCGCCGGCAACCATGTTTTCATAGGCTGTGCGAGGATAAGCCAATCGGTATTTAGTTTGGCGAGCCCTGCAAACACATATACTATGGCAAGCTGGAACTGCAATATCCAGATCGTCCATGCAGGCACGAATTCTCTTCTTTTACCTGGATTTAACCATGTATCAATGGAATAGTCACTACCTGCGGGCAACCAGATCATAATAAAGGCAACAAGGCTGATGAAATAATAATGATTGAGGTAAGTAGTTACATCAATAAGCTCCACATAAGTGAATCCAAGGAAGAACACAATAGCGGCAAGACGATAAAATAGCCCGACAGTAATGAGCAATGTACTAAGTATAATAACGCCGAAAAGAACATACATGCCTGTGGCACCGAATGGCTGTACCCATTCAAACCCCATGTAGGTAAAATGAAAAGGAGGCTTGATATATACTGTGTCTACCCATCCGCGCCACCAAAAGCGAAGCAGGCTAATGAACATCAGCAGACCGAAAACAATCCTGAACGTGATAAGCGGCGCAATAAGCACCGGTCTATGACAGGCAGTTTCCTTAGTCACCGTCATTGTCCATATAGGTTATCTGTACAGCAGTAGCTGATGCCACATCAGTTTTGATAAGTGTAAGTAGTTTCTGTACCTCGCGGTACGCGGTTTCTACAGTGGCAGTGCTACCCGAAAAGGCTGCAGACATGGGGTCAGGAATAGCCTGCAGCGCTGCAAGAGCAGTATTGAACTGGGTAAGTACATCACTATTGAGCTGTTGTTTACCCAGCAGGTCAAGATAGTCGTCAATACCCTTACCTGTTCCACCTGTATAATATTTTTTCAAACTGGTGAGATTAGCTACAGCTACATCTTTTGTGATACCGGAATAATATGCTTCACATTTATCGGCAAATATGATCCCGTTTGATTGTTTGCCTAGAGGCCACCCGATGCGGGCACCTTTAAGGAGGTCCATTTCAAAAGAAAACTGGTTGATGAGACTACCAATAGAACTGCCCACATTGGTTTGCAGATTGGTAGTGAAACTTTCACGATAGCCATTATTCCATTGTGCAACTGTATTAGTGACAAGCAACTTCATACGGGTAATAATATCTTTAGCATATTTTTTCCTGTTTGTGGCAGTAGCATCAGTGAACTTCTGAACTGCATCGGAAGAAAAGAATAAATAATCTAAGGCAGGGAATCCCTGGATACTGTCGGACACGCCGATGAGCGTAAGATCATAAATGCCGCTTTGTATACCGGATTCAATTTTTGATGCGCTTGTGGGGAATGTGTTGAGGTTATTGTTGAGTTGAAGTGCAGAGCCGGGACCGAAATAAAGTGCAGAAATGCCTTCAAAAGAAATATAAGCATCTTTGAATTGCACTCTTAATGCAGATTGCGTGCTCAATGACGGACCGGCAATAAAGTTATCAGCCGACTGTTCAAGAAGGGTCAGCTTAGACTGCATATCTGCATATGCAGGCATAATAAGCGTGTCTGCATAATTGACAAGCATATTTTTCTTAAAGGTGTCATTTGAGGCAGGAGTACTATTCCCCTTGTCCTTGTTGCAGGCGTACAAAAAGACACCGGCCAGCACCGAAAATGTCAATAATTTATATTTATTCATAACTGATTTATTATTGATAGAGTATCGGCCTAAATTATTGAAAGCAAGTGCCTAAAATTGATCTAGACACTTGCTTTAATTTTTTTCAAAATTACGTCTATTTATTTAAGATCAGGGCTGCAATTGTCCGTAAGCTGTTGACAGTATAGTTTGTGCCTGTTTTACTTTTGTATTTGAAGCATCAGCTATTAACACATAGAAATTTGTTTGAGCTATCTCCTGCAGTGTCAGGTAGTTAGCAGCTGTTAATTGGCTGTTTGACGGACGGAATTTCAATGCAAGCACAAAACCGGCTCCTTCAGACAAGGCATGAAACCTTGTAGCCAGGTCAGAACTGCCCTGTGAAAGGCCCATATAAGCATATGCTGCTGCTGCAAGTATCTTCTCCATATTCAGCTTGATAGTAGCAATTGCAGAATCACGTTTAGTGTAATCTTTATTATTTATTGCTGCACGGCCTTTACGGAATGCTTCGAAAACGATCCCACCGGACTTAATGTATTGGCCCCTTTCCCTGAAATAGCCACCAATTGCAAGCGGCCTGTTAGCCTCTGTGGATGCATAAGTCTTAGAGCTATCATAGTCAGTAGGAAGACCAACGTAACCAAATGCAAGGTCCCAGTCATGTTGCATAGCAGTACCGCTACCTGCAGTAACTGTGCTATTGTCGTCTTTTGCTGCTTTATCCAGGTAAGTGATCACCTGGTTCATTTGTAATGCACCCATAAGTCCTTTAGCTACCAGCTGGTTAAATTCCAGTCCCGAATAGTTAACAATACGGGTTCCAATCTTGCCGGGAACACCCTGTGAAGCAGTTGCGGTATAGAATTGGCTGATGGCAACCATAGAGTCGATGTATTGCTTAATTGTGCCTGCATCGCTTACTTTACCTGAAATATTAAATGAAAATCCATTAAGTGCACTGGTCGAATGAGGAAGATTAGTACTAATTTCTGCAGTAAACGAGCTGTTGGTATTGTTCCACAGGTTGTTAGTTGTATCCTGGCTTATCTTGCGACTGCTCGATTTGCCCAGGTAGCTTGTGAGACCTGCCCACATGCTTACCCTGCCAGAGGCTTCAGTGTATTCCACATTTTCGAAGCTATAAGTAGCCGGTACTGTGTATTCAGGGATAGTCACAACATCTTTCTTTTTCTTACAAGAGGTGACAGTCATTCCGGCACCAAGGATCAGCATTGCAACGCCGACATATGTTCTATTAATACTCATTAGTTAGTTATTTTTATGCAAAAGAAGGTAAATGGCACTCCGCCGGCTTTCACAATCGGTAAAATCGGTTTGTACAATTGGGAAAATCGTTTTTTTGTATTGTGCATGGTATTTCGGTGTTCATATCATATTGGTTCACATTTTTTATTTACATGTAAATGTTATGCAATAAGAATAGTTGTAGTAGCATTTCTTTTAATAATGATAATAGGAACAGCTTTATCCACCATTTATTTTTTTGTTTGCTCCATAAGGGTTTAGTTCCTTACCGTGATGCGGTGCCTTGCAGGTAAAGTAGCGAGCGCGATAGGTAAGCAGCTTGCAATTTTCTTCTATCTTTATTCGGCGCATAATATCCCCGATGAAAAAATACAGGTCAGTTTATTGGTTGCTAATGCCTGTAGTGGCGTTTGCGATACTGTATTTTTATTTCCTGCCATTCGAGACCAAAACCATATACGGTGATGACCTTGCCTTTTACAGGGAACATTTTACACTGAACAGCATTAGCGACTGGGTGAACTGTATAAAAGCAGACCAAAAGCTACGGCCGGTTACAGGTCTGCTGGACAGAGTACTTATATCCTTGTTTGATAAAGACATGCATAAGTATTATGTCTTCAATATTGCCATACAAGCCATTATTACCACTGTATTTGCCCTGATTATTGACCTGCTGTTAAGTTGGCCATTGTTTGCTTTTTTCATCAGTATGCTGATCGGCACATCAAGGTTTGCTTTTTACAATGTGAGCCAGATATACTGGGGTGGACCGATGGAAGGATTGGCCATGATATTCTTTCTATGGATGCTATACCTGCTGACAAAAGCATTTGTAAGAACCGGTAACACCAACGGACAGAACGCCCGATTAATGTTGTGTGCCACTATGATCGGCAATTTTGCTATGTATACTCATGAACGATACATTGTATTGTTTCCGTTCATTATGCTTGTTGCATTGCTATATCCTTTCGTAAATCAACTTACTACAAAACTGAAGACTATTGTTTGTTCAGCATCTGTATTGTCTATGGCTGCGAACTTTCTTATAAAGAAGTACATATACGGGTTCCAGTTTTTTGTAGGTACCGGAGGGCAGCATATGAAATTTTCATTGGCAACAATATCACATTTTTTATCTGATGGGCTGTTGTCATTGATCCAGGTAAATACAGGGGGCGAAATGCTGGTGGGCAACTCTTTTGCAATATCAGAAGGCATATTCCAGGTCATTGCAATAGCACTGGTATTATATATGGCAGTAGTATTCATTGCCTATACGGCAGCCGCACGAAAGAATGTACGAAGGGGTGCTGATCAGTATTCACTTTTATACATGATCCTGTTCCTGGCTATACTTATGTTGCTGAACATGTTGCCTGCTGTGGCTACCGTGAGACTGGAACAGCGGTGGCTACAGGCTCCGTTTAGCGTATTGATACTTATGTTAGTTGTAGCATTCTGCGATATCAGAACATATTCTGCAACGATCAGGAACGTATCCTTTAGCGTATTCGTACTTTTATTTATTCTGTCAGATCATAATTATTTGTACAAAGGTGCTCACAAAATCTATATGTATAAAGCCGGGAGAACAGCAGGGTCGCTGAGGAAAGCAATGCTGAACGGAACGATAGAGGCGGATTCAACAGATATCATACTAATTGAGGATTGGTGGCTGTATACAGAATGGGTGATGCAAAAAGGATACCTGTTTAACTACTACCAGGGAACTACAAAGCGTGTCAGATTTTTTAATGATCTGTATCTGCATGATAATGGCGACAGGCTACCAATAAGTGATGTTTTTTCTGGCACCGCCCAGGTGCTGAGGGTAAGTGAAGATACGGTGACAGATGTTACTGATAAATATGCAGGTGCAAAATAACCTTGGTGCTACAGTAATTGTAACACCAGTAAAACATCTGATGCACTACAGGCTATGCGGTAAGTTGTTGTTTCTTCTGCATAAATGCCAGCAGCGTGATAGGTATGCTTCTCACAAGGTCCATGGCCGGAAGATCTAAACGATGCAGGCTAAGGCCTAAATTTGTAGCCGCCAGCAACATGGTGACACCTATGAACTTTGCCAGTACGACACCTTCTGCCCGTCCCCTATTGATCCAGATATTCGCCAGGAAGCCAGCAGGTGCGATAATGATAATAGCTGAAGCGAAATACTCCTTGAGTACATATGCTGTATCACAACCTGCCATCTTCAGATAAGATTCTACGAGCGGGAAGTCCAGCTTAAGCAGAAAGAATAAGCCTATCTGTATGAAGGAGTTTAGCGCAAGAAATCCGGTTAACCATTTTTTTGATGTCATAATGTAGTTGTTTTTTTATTGTGTTCGATCCTAAATTTTGCTATTGCGTCATAGGTGGCTTTCCGCGCCCTGTTGATAGCGCCCAATGGCTGATGCTCTTTTGTGCAGTGCCATGGAGAGTAGGTGAGGTTATCGCCAAATTCCTGTGTATCTGCGGGTACAAACCGTTGCTTTGGTAACACTAAAGTGCCGATCCTGGTAAATGGGCCCGACCATTCTTTTGTAGGATCTTCCATGGGATCAAGGACAGCGTCCTGTTGCAGTTGCACCATCAGGTCGAAAGTAATGTCCTGTTTGGCAAGGTCTGCAACTATGGTATCCTGTAAAAAGGTAGCGTGCTTATGTGCAGGTTTTGTAAGATTAGTAGTTGTAGGTACCAGCTTGTATTTTATCGCTTTGTTACCATTGCCGTAGCGATATGGTGTGACGCTCCAGTAAGGCACGGCAAACAGGTTGTCATGCTTTTTCATGGAGTTAAGCGTGCGTTTTACTATGCCCCAGTTGAACGGGTTGATAGTAAACAGGATAAGCCCGCCAATACCGTTGCATATTGCATCTATACTTTTCTTAAAATCTTTTATACTTGCTGCCAACAATGTAGGATAGCTCACCAGTAACAGATCATGCGTAGCAGGCATGGAAATGTCTTTTACTACCTGTTCGCCCTGCACACCTGCTATTTTTATTGCAAAGCCCCTGAGGTCGGCTTTCCTGTCGTCTACTACTCTTGTATTGCCATTAGACAGGCGTACCCAGCAATCATAGCTCTTTCCACTTACAAAGGTGCCCACCTGCATATCTGCAGGCAGATCATTGGCTATATGGAATGTACCTTTGATACATGCATGCATCTTTGCATGGAACTGCCTGTTCTCATGCCCTTTTTTATATACCCTCGTCAGATTGCGTTTTACACTTTCTATAATGCCGTTTATACTTTCCTGTTCGCCTTCTTCGGGGTACTCTCTGCCTATCTCTGCCTGGACCATCGTTTATATTGAAGCTAAAAATGTTAATGCCCTTATACCCGGTAAAAAGAAATACGCGCCACCCTTTACTGTAACAAACTCCGGTACGTCTGTATGACGTTTGCGGATAGGATGATTCTCTACACTGAAAGTACCACTCTGTCTTGAGTCCAGAGGATGGCTATGGTTGCCCATTACCGGGTCGCGCTCATCATACAGCCCGCCGAATTTTGGATTATTCACCCAGAAATTTTGTATGAATTCGAATTGCAGGGTAAGATTGGTATTGAAGCAGATAAAGTGCAGGCCACGTGTTCCTTCTTTGTTATCCGATTTAATAATGTCCATAGGGTCCATAGATTCCTCTACAGGTGAGCCGTAGGAACGTCCACGTCTTACGATGCGGTGTTTGTTGGCGATCTTTATTGATGTCTTTTTGTCTGTGTCTATAGAGTCGCGCGGGTTAGTACGGCGCACGTGGGAAGCGAACGGACATTTCAGTCCATCGCCATCACCTTGCCTGTAGCCAAACTTATCCATATCGGCCATGGTTTCACTATCCTTGTCTGGCGACAAAGCTAAAGGAGCGCCGCTGGGCCACCTGCCTACCATTTTACTGGCCAGTTTTACCATCTGTTCAGGGTTGCAGCTGCCGTCCTCGTTTTTGGTCTTCTTGTCCATGTAGTTCCAGAAGCTATGGACATCCTGTTCTAGCTGGCGGAATACGAGGTAAGTACCATTTTTGCCCAGGTCTTTCATGCCGCTTACCTGGTCAGATGCAGGTAATACATTGTTTTTATCTGCTGCGCCAGGCACTACAGGGCTGTAATCATATTGGCCATACTCATTCTTGTAGCCCAGTATAAACTCGCCTGCCGCTACCGTATTCTCCGGGCTGTCTTTCCTGCTTAGCCCATCTATAGTAGGCTGAGCTATACCATCATGAAAGCCGAAATGTTCTTTACGTTTTACAAGGTTGCTCGTGTCCAGCATCTTTACCTCTGCTGCGCAATGCCCCACCAGTTGTTGTTTTACTGTTGCGCATAAGCTTTCCAGCATGGGCATATTAGCGGCATATAAGGCTAGCAATACGTGTGTATCATCATTGCCTTTCTGTCCCCATTGCCAGTTAGCCGGATCGCTGTTCCCAAAGTCGCCGAGCAAAGCCTGCTTTTGCCTTGTCGTCATGCCATCTTCAAATTCCAGCGGAAAGCTGTCGAGGCTGTCTTTGTTGAGTCCCAATGCCCTGAGGCCGGCAAAGGTGAATGCGATATTCATAGCCGTGTCCGTCGGCTTTACATTACCGGGAGTTACTTCATTTATATGCTGCTGCAACCATTTTTTAAATACAGGTGCATCAGTTACTTTAAGCACCATAAAGGCGGCTGACTGTAGTTCTGCGTAGCCTCTTACTATCAGTCCCTGCAGATCTTTTAATTCTATTTGCTCCATGATATTGCTTATAATAATTGTAACCATTTACGTGCCTGCTCTTCGGTCATGTCTCCGTAAAAGCCATCGCGTATCTGAGAATTGTGAAAAACATTTTTTACTGAAACATCAGGGTATGCAGAATACCATACGTTTGTGATCACCTGCTTTTCCCTGGCCCATTCCATAAATCCTTTTGCGTCCTTTGCTCCGCCCAATAGCATCAACCTTGTTTTAGGATAGCCGATGGTGTGGGTGAACATAAGCGTAAGCTGCTTTGCTGCGATATGTATAAAGTCGCGCAGGTAACCTTCTGAGTTACCGTCAAAATTGCTGAGGAATATCATCTGCCTGCCTTCATTAACAATGAGCCAGCGTGCGAAGTGCACTGTTGGTATACCAGACAGCTTACCCTTAGTATAAAGGTATGGTGCAAGAAAATCAGTTAGCGTCAACAGGAACATCATGGTCCGGTAACGGAACCAGCCGGGCTTAACGTTGCCCACAGCCGAGAACTGTGTCTGCACGATGGCTTTTTCCCGCTCTACCAGTGCGCGTACATGTGCTTTATCTAATTTGCAAGGCACATCTTTTTCGCTTATTTCAATGAGCAGCATAATAAGCCACCAGATAAGCACGAACGGTATGATTATAGGAGACAGTATGACGAGCAATAACAGTACTCCTGCTATTTTCAGGCCGCGAGTCATCTTATAGGCAGATGATGCGGGTGGCTCGGGTGTTCTCGCCCATGCAAACTCCTGCATACCATTTACATGGTTTACTATCGATTTTCGTATGGTTGCAGCGTCTTTAGTAGTGAGTTCACTGCAATGCTCGTCCAGGTAATCCTGTACGGCGTTACGTAATTTATGCTCCTGTGTTATCTGTGTTACCGATCTGTTACCTACACCTACATAGAACGTAGCTGATTTCTTAGAATTGGTATGCAGGAAGTCTGCAAGCCTTTTTGAATCATAGCTGCCCGTGAGAAAGCCATCACACATACTGAATATATCCCACAGGCCGGGGCCTGCGTATTTTACCAGCTCATTGATGTGGTTCTCTTCCGGAAGGTCATAGTTTGTAGTAAATACAAGCCTGTCCAGTATGGGTGCACCATGTGGGTTGGGATCTGAATCGGCAACTACGAAACGTGCAAAGTGTATTGTGCTTATCTTTTTAAAAGGCACAATGGAATTGAAGTTGACATCGTTGTCTACTTCCTGCAGCTTTTTAATAAGCTGCGGCTTCATGCCCTGTTTTATATTCAGGATGATGGAAAGTGCTCCGTGTAATGTCATAACAGGTCTTTCAGTTTATCTTTTATATAAATTTGGAATAGTGAACCTGAAAAGTAAGTGCCGAATTCTGTCAGTACTTTCAGTTCCTGTAGCTTGGATGATGCGTTCAATACCTTCATTGTTGCCATCTGGGTAATAAAGTCTTTGGTTTCGATCACCAGTATACCTTTGCCCAACACAGGAGATTGCTCGCTGGCGCCTTCATGCACGGTGATGAAGAGTGTACAGGTATCTTTCCAAAGGTCGAAACCGGGATCGTCACGCACTACTTTATAACCGTAGAAGAAATATTGCTTGCCTTCTTCTGAATTCATTACCATGCTATACTTCATGAGCTTGGTAGGTACCGGTGCAGTATCATCAACAAAGAGATTGAACTTACCGTCGCTTACAGTAAGCGGGAAAGAAGAAAGTGCGGGTGCCTTTACGATACCTGCCAGCTGGGCATGGTGGTCTTTTGCATGCACCATAGCATCTACATCGGTAGATATTACCGTAAGTGTAAATTCCAGTACAGAAGCGCTGTCCTTTCCTGCATCATGTCCTTTCTCGAAATCTTCCTTTTCATTTACGCTCCAGAAGCCTTTCATTGTTTCAGTAAACTGTACACCGGGCTTTTTGTCTGATGCATCAGCCTGTTTGAAATCACTGTAGCCATAATCGATCGTAAGGCCGTAATCTTTAGCTATCAGTTCACAAGTCCTTTCCGCCACAGCAGATATAGTGATAAGAGGATTAACGCCAAGCGGCAGTGGCAATACGGCGCCATCGCACACATAAAGGCCTTTATGCACTTCTTCTCCGCTGGTGCCTGAGAATACCTCTCCTTTGTGGTTCACCACACCTTTTCCGGCATCATCACCCATCATACAACCTCCAAGAGGGTGTACAGTCATAAGGTCATAGTCCATCATTTTTGTCCAGCTGGGGTTAGGTATGTAGGTGCCACCTATTGCTTTTGTTGCGCGCTTCAGGTTGGCATCTACTTTTTCAAAGATGGGTTCCTTGCCCACTCCGGGCCATGATATATTCAGGCGGTCATTCTCCAGCTTCATTTGTCCTTTGCCGTCGTCGTGGGTCATAACGAGGAAGGCCTGTGTATTATTTATAGCGCCATGATACGGGCCGCGGAAAAAGCTCACCCATTCACGCCACTTCTTCGCCATTTTATTGCTATCAGATTCATCCTTGCCGAAAATTTTGGATATAGCAAGAAATGTAGGTGTCATAAGGCTGGCCATAGGCCCTGGCACATTACCGTCCTCTATCACCATACCGTCTTCCAGTACGGGCTGATTTCGCAGATCAATCACAGATGTGATACATGGGCCTACAGGTGTTTTTTCTCCCGGCGCGTGCTTGCCAAAACCTACAGTGTTTACCTGCACATCTGCATTGTACCCAAAGCCTAGGACATCGCCATTACCGGTGAAGCCTGCACCTATCTTTTCTGATATCTTCAGTCCCTTCGCTTTTGAGCGCAGGAGTATTTCTGTACTGCCCAGTGAACCTGCACCTATTATCAGCATATCAGCTGAAACAAATAGCTCAGGTGCATGAAATTTTTCGCTCTCTGCATTTTGTATTTTATAGTGGGCTACCCATTTACCCGCTGCATTTTTAGACACGTATTTTACAGATACCATAGTAAATATCTCCGCGCCATGATTCCGGGCATCGGGTATATAGTTCATCAGTGTGGTATTTTTCGCGCCGTAGTTACAGCCCGTCATACAATCACCACATAGTTCACACTTATGTTGTTTTACACCTGCAGCGTTCACTTTATCTTCAAAGTGTACATTAATATCTGTATAGCGCACAGGGACATTCATACCTGCAGCAGATTTTTTCATAGCCTCAGCTTTAGGCAACTTGCCATACCCGTTCTTTCCTTCCGGAAAAGGATTGGGCTGTAACATATTCCATGCACGCTCCAGGTTCCTTTTGAATATCGGCATATCGCTTCTGAAGGCAGCAGGCCATCTCTGGCTCTGCATTACACGGTCTTCCGGGGGTAAAGAAACATTGGCATTGACGAGTGATGTGCCGCCAAGCCCGCACCCCTGGAATACGCTTATCTCGTCATTTATATGAAAGTCATATAATCCTGTTTTAGAGCCAACATGTCCTTTTACAGAATTTACCTGCATTTCTGCCATTGCCTCCCCGGTTTTATTGGGGTATTCTCCTGGGAGGAATTCTTTACCTCTTTCCAGCATACATACTTTCTTGCCTGCTCTTGATAAGCGGGAAGCAGCAATACTTGCACCGTAGCCTGAGCCTATCACTATTACATCATAGTGGCTCTTCATGTCGGCTAGGGGTGATGATAATCTTTTGAAGTCCATGGTCGTTTTATTTTAAGTTGATCACTATCGGTTGCTCTATGAGTTCAGGAGCAAGCGTATCTGTGGTTGTGAATTTTGTTTGGTTCCATTTCCAGCGCGCCGATCTTTTAAGGCCAACCGGGTATATGGTCAGCACATCATCTTTGAAATGCATGCGCATGAAATTTTTCCATCCTTCTATCTTCAGAGACGAGTACGCTTCATTGTCGTGTATCTTCAGTAGGCGGTTGCATATCATCAGGTAGGTACCCATCAGCACCGCGCCCATGTAGCCACCAATTATTACCATCTCCAATAATGTTGCTGCCAGCATCCAGCTATGACTTGTTACTTTGAATGAGGGAGCGGCATTATGAATAAGGGGGAAAAGCCAGTTGGTATTTACATAAACAAATAGCCATAGTAAACTAAGGGAAAGTAACACATGGCATGCACCATGCAGATAACCTACTATTCCTACCCATTTCTTTTTGGTTGAAGCAGTATCACAAAATGCACCAAAACCAAATATCAGCGCTACTATGATAATAATAGACGATGGACTTACCGAGAACGTAAGCAGGAACAATTTTGCAACCTTGCCGATCATACTGATGCCATTGTTGCCAATAAATTTTACAAGATCATTGTTACCTACTTCACCTGATATGATCACAAACCATGCAAACAGCGCATATACCATGCCCATAAATGAACCGAACTGCTTATTGCTGATCGGGAACATGATATTGCCCCAAAGCATTTTCTTCGATTCTGCCTGCGATGGAAAGCGTTGCTTGAGATCAAAGTCACCTTCACGAACCTTTTCTATTTTTTCAGGCAGATTATGGGTAGGGTGCATAAAAGCACCGCCACCACCTGCAGTTATTTTATGGTAGCTTTTGCCATTGGGGGCTTTTAGTTCATAACGGCTATAGTGGTGCAGGTCGCCTGAAAGAGAAACAACAAGTTCCAGTTGTTTAGATGCATTATAAGAGGGGTTTTTCAGGTCGCCGAAATATCTTGTTTCAAAGAAGCAAAGATTATGATAGCTAACATCGCCATTTCTTGATCCGCTATATATCCAGCTTGGTTCTGCAGAACAAAGAATGACCTTGTCGCCTTTGTTCATTTTCATAATGAGCTCATCAAAATATTGCAGCTGCGGATAGTCTATGTCAGCTTCAAACTGTATGTCTATCGCCCATATCCATGTGTTGGCCGTAACCTTTATCGCAAAGTAGCTGCGGTTCTGTTTGGTGCGCCAGTTACCTATCGACCTGCTCTGGAAGAACAACTTACCAAAGTTGGTCAGCCCGTCATACCAGTCATGGTTGCCGGGCACTGCATATAAATGATTCTCTTCTGTAGCATCCGGGTCTTCTGCATGAGATGCTGCACTGAACGGCCCTGTAAATCGGTTTGTATATTCCTCACGGCTTGCGGTAGGATATACCTGGTCACCGCCAAAAATGATCACTTTGGGTTTTGGCAGTTCTTTGTCGACACCTTCTACTTTCAGGCTTTTTTTAGCCACAAGTGTAGCCATGGTATAAGTGGAGTCAAAGCCATCCCCTGTATCAGAAATATAGTCTATCCATACTTCCTTATTTGCAGAGTAGTCATTATCGAATTTCGGTGGATTTACTGCTGCCAGCATTTCGCGCTTGTCGGCAAAGGAACCGAATAGCGAAGAGATGACTGCATACAAGCCGGTATGTGCCAATTGCTTTGCATCAAACCAGCCGACCATAGGCTGCCGATCAAAACCGGGCTTGTTATTGTTTTCAGGCATAACGTTTCAGGTGATTTTACACAATAAAAGGTTTTTTTCTCAATTATTATATTTTGTAATGAAAGATTTTGACAGACAACTTATTATAAAGGGATCACTTTTTCTTTATGTACTTAGCATCGGTATTGGCTTGCGTGGCTGCCCGGTCTCTTTCCAGCCTGTATTTGGCAAGCTGGTCATACACTGCCTTGCGCGACCTGTTCACACCACCCATCGGCTTGTGCTCAGGCAGGCTGTGCCATATGTTATACACCAGCTGCTCCTCAAATGTAAAAGTTGCCGGATCGCCAACACTTTGTTGGAATATCCGTACCGATCCGATAGTGGTAAACGGTGACTTCCATTCTACAGAAGTATCTTCCATAGGCATTTTATCGGCATCTGTCTGGAACTGTATCTTGAAATCGTACCATACTTCTTTTACTTTCAGATCTTCTGCAAGCCTTTCCCGTATGAATGTTTCTGATGGCTTTGCAGGCATCTTGCATACTGCAGGTTCGCGCGGCACCATAGCATACTTTACAGTACCTACTGTGCCATACTGGTATGGTGTGGTGCTGTAGAATGGTATCTCCAGTATATTAGGACAATGTGTTGGTTTCAGTATGGAGTTCTTTACAATATACCAATGCTTCGGATTCATCAGAAATCCCATTAGTTTTAGCTTGCCGCCATATACAGAGCTTATGCCACCCAGGTTATCTTCCACATTTTTAGGAGTAATGGTGGGTGTGCTGAACAACAGGAAGTCTTGTGCCTGGTCCCCTTTAGTGACCATCAGCTTTTCTCCCGGTACATTTAATAATTTAATAGCTATTCCGCGAAACCCTTTTTTTGCATCAGACTGCAACCTATCGTTGCCATTTGAAAAACGCATATATGCCTGGTATGTGCCTGCCTTCTTAAACAGGCCCACCTTCAGGTGTTCAGGTATATCGTCATGAACATAGAATTCTCCTTTTACAGTTCCGTGCGTTTGCGGGTGGAATATTCTTAATACTTTGTCAGGGTCATATTTCTTCTTCTCCTGCTCTATAAGTATCTGTGTTATCAGCTCCGTATTTTTCGCTTCATCTTTTTCCAGGTATTCTTTATTCAATTCCAGTTTAGGCATTTTCATGGTGTTTAAATTGTTCAGAACAGAATGAGCTAACAATATAATTCAACATTTTGACTAGTACTATATAATGCTGTCCATTTAGTTATAAATACATTTCAGGAAAAAATAAAAATAGCAATTATTTTCAATTTCTTATCTATTTGTTATTCTGATTGTCTGCTGAACTGATGTTAATATCAATGTAGTGGAGTAAGTAAGTTTAGTTCTAAGAGACACTTTATTTTTACTTGTTACAATACATTTGCAATATTTATTAGTTTTACGCATTGTTACACTTTATCTTGGAAAAACCAGCTCATATGAGAAAGATTGCGGCATCTTTATTTGTTATTGTTTTGATGGCAACTACTGCCAGAGCGCAGTTCGCATATGAGTTTGGCTACACTATGGCCAAAATGAGCATTAAAACCGAAGGAAAATCGGTGACAACTGCTGGCGTGCATGGAATGAATATTGGTATACTGGGTGATATCAGGCTTGATAACAAAGTTTTTTTTGAGCCCGGCATTTTCTACGAGATGGCAGGTACAAAGCTGCCGGACATCAAAAAAGACATCTTTATTAATACAACCAATTTACACCTGACCATTGAATATAAAAACGGAAATAAATGCGGTGCACGGTTTTTTGCTGGTCTCGGGCCGCAGATAATATTTAATAACAGCGGTTCGTGGGTGACAGGCTCAATAAAAGTAGGACCGGACAGGTTTGACGATCTGAAGAAGAGAGGCCTGGGATTGGGAGGAAACATAGGATACATACCTAAAAAGCACTATTATTTCAGGGCCCACTTTATGATGGGAATGTCGAACCTGAAACCGGTAGGTGATGATAAGAACAAAATAAAGCCAACCTCTTTTGGTCTTAATGTTGGTTATTTCTTTGGTAGCTGTAAGAGCAAAAGGGAGAGTACGAACTTCGTACGCGAAAAGAATAACCACTGGAGGGGATTGAGCAAAGGCAAGTATTCTACGCGCCCGAGATACCCACGGTATTAAAGTACAAGTATGATCGTAAAGAAAGGGTTTGCAGCTAGCTGCAAACCCTTTCCTGTTCCAGATTATATATACGCATATTCCTCCTTTCAGATAGCACAGGCGTTAAGGGATATTTTCTTTAGCTTTATGGCCTTAAAAGGTTTGTAATGAGCATCAGGGAGCGGCAGCGGATAATTATGGAAAAGGGAGCGGCAAACGCTACCAGGTGGATAGGCTCTGCGATGTCAGTATCGGTGCATACCGTTTTTTTTATTATATCGTTCACACTTCCGCTTGTTGGTGTCGTGAGCTTTGAAAGAATGCTGCTTGTTCTGACCACGGTAGTGTCACTCGAGGCCATCTACTTATCTATATTCATACAGATGTCCCTGAATATGAATAACCAGAACATAGAGATCATACAGGGAGATATAGAGGAACTGGGTGAGGACATTGAAGAACTGGGCGAGGATATAGAAGAGCTGGGTGAGAATATAGAAGAAATAAGCGAAGACATAGTGGAAATGAGTGAGGATATAGAGGAGATACAGAAGGATGTGGATGAGATACAGGAAGATGTAGTAGAAATACAGGAAGAAACAACCGAAGATCAGAACAACGACAAAAAAGAAGGCGAAATACTACTGGCCATCCAGGCTACACTAGTGCATCTACAGCGGGAAATAGAACAATTAAAGGTCAAATAGAGATAGTATTTGATAATAAATAGCATTTAGTAAGGAGTTACGTTTATGTAACTCCTTTTTTTTGTAGCGTAAGCAAAAATCACCAACCTTTGTACAAAACAGGTATTCAGATTAATTGTCTACTTTTCACCTTGATTCTTAAAACAAACATTGAAATATAAAAAGTACATAAATAAGCATATGATAGTGCTTATGGGTAATGGAGTTACGTCTGTAATAGGGTTTGTTATGGCATATATCATATTTCATAATTTGCCAATAGCGCAGGCAGGGGTGTGGTATTTTATGCAAAGCCTGGTAGGATTGTGCGAAGCAAGCAGGTATGGATTCCTGGCAACTGCGGCCGTAAAGTTTTATGCGGGTACAGATGAGGAGCGGGCCGCTAATGTACTTGGTTCTATTTGGTACCTGGCATTGGGGCTGTCTGGTGTTGTGCTGCTCATCAATGCTGCAGCATTATTTTACCTGCCGTTTACCAATAACGAAGAGATCATACTATGCATAAAATGGGTGGGGCTGGGCTATCTTAGCTCCTTACCGGCAGATGTGGTATTCTGGCGTTTGCAGGCCGATGAGGAATACACAAAAATGTTCTGGTTCAGAATGATCAATAGCTGCAGCACTGTGCTGTCCTTTGTTATTCTTGCATGGATACACCAGTTTACATTGGAAAATGTAATTATCTGGAATTTCGCGACCAATTGCTCTTCCAGTCTTATAGGTATTATCTGGTACAAGTCAGGAATACAATTCATTACAAAAAGGACGAAAGAATGTGTTGCAGAGATATTCCATTTTGGGAAATATACATTCGGCACTACCATGTTCTCCAGCCTGCTGGGCAATTCTGATATCTGGATATTGAACTTTGTATTAGGCCCCGCTTCAGTAGCTATTTATAACCTGGCCATGCGCCTGATGGCGCTTGTGGAGCTGCCGCTCCGAACGTTTGCCACTACAGGTATTTCGCAAATGTCTATCGCATATAATGCCGGCAACATGCACCAGGTAGGGTATATCTTTAAAAAGTATGCAGGTATGCTCACTATGGGTTTTGTTGCCGTAGTCCCTATATCGATTGTTTTTGCAGGCTATGCAATAACGCTTTTAGGAGGACATCATTTTGATGGCGCCAGCGGGGCAATTGCTACTAATACTTTCCGGTTGGTGATGATACTGGCCATCTCCTATCCGATAGACCGCTTCAATGGCATGGCACTGGACGTTACACATCACTCAAAAACCAATTTTTATAAAATGGTTATAGTGATTTGTATAAAAATAACATGCGGGTTGCTATTTACAGAAGTTTTGAAGAGTGTGTATGGAATAGTTGTCGCCAACTATATCTCTGTAATTGTAGCCATCGTTTACGGGCATTACCAATTGCGCAAACACGTGCCGCATACTATAACCGGTATAGTTAGAGTGGGCTATAAAGAGTCGGTATTGTTTCTTAAAGACAATATCAGGTTTTCAAAAAAAATAAAAAAAGATAAATGAAAGAAGTTTACTTTTTCAAAGATGTAACCTTACTGATCACGCACTACAACCGAAGTAAATCGCTGGAGCGGTTATTATCGTCACTTGCTGCGTTGAACTGT
The DNA here is from genome assembly GCA_025963465.1 of Flavipsychrobacter sp. Taxonomy (GTDB): domain Bacteria; phylum Bacteroidota; class Bacteroidia; order Chitinophagales; family Chitinophagaceae; genus Nemorincola. The sequence continues at coordinate 27,271 of JAOQAP010000268.1, read as the reverse complement.
GCCTTTCAGGAAATCGTAGTTTCAGACGATGCCAGCAGACCGGAGCAAATGGCAGAAGTACTAAGAATGCAAAAGACGCACAACTTCAGGCTGGTTACTACCCCTATCAATAAAGGCTACGGCAATTGTATCAATAAAGGAATGGATGCTATTAATACCCCCTATACGATCTATCTGCAGGAAGACTTTGTGCCTTTTGATGCATTCCCGGAGCACTTTAAGGATGCGTTACAGATCATGAATGAAGACAAAAGCATTGATTACATACGCTTTTGGGCCATAGAAGATATGCACTTTGATATGAAGCCCTACGGTAAGGGTTTTTCAGAAATGATCTATAAGTTCTGGAACATGCATCATCTTAAATTCTACCAATTCAGTGATACGCCAAATATCCGCAGGAATACGTTCGCTGAAAAATTCGGTCGGTATCGCGAAGGTGTTTTTGGCGATGTGACAGACTACTACATGGCCATATCTTTTTTACACAATAAAGGTAAGGGGTTGTTTTACGATGATTACCAGTCGCTCTTTGCGCACGATGATGCGGAAGAGGGAAGCCGGATACGCTCAGGTGTCAACTGGCGGCAAAAGTGGAATGTTTTTATCAGGATAATGAGGTTCTTCTTCCTGAGGTACAAGTGGCTGAAAGGCACATGGCTTGTGCTGTTCTTTCACAAAAAATAATTCCCCATGAACGGGCAATATCTATTTACATCTGAAAGGCTCGGGTTCAGAAACTGGGAACAGGCCGATATTCCATTAATGGCAGAGATCAATGCAGATCCTGATGTGATGGAGTTTTTCCCCGGTACTAAAAATCATGAGGAAACAGCAGCGTTCATAGAAAGGATGCAGTTGCAGCTTGCTGATAATGGCTACTGCTATTTTGCAGTTGATAAACTTGAGGACAGATCATTTATTGGTTTTATTGGCCTTTCAGAACAGGCCTATGAAGCCAGTTTTACACCATGTACAGATATTGGCTGGCGGCTGAGTAAAAAATATTGGGGAAAAGGCTATGCGACAGAAGGTGCAGTAAGATGTCTGGAATATGCATTTAGCAATCTAAAAATAAAGAAGGTGCTGGCAGTTGCACCAAAAATAAATGTACGATCGGAGCTGGTGATGCAAAAAGCAGGGATGAGAAAAGTTGAAGAGTTTATACACCCGTTACTCCTCAATGATGAGCGACTCAGAGAATGTGTGTTGTATGAAATGGCAAACGATGCTCAGGTAGTGTAGGCCGCAGAAGTATTGGGTAGTTCTATTCCTTTATCTTTCAGGATATAATTTATTATCTGATCAGAGAACGTTATTACACCATGGTCGTTCAGATGCACTCCATCTGTGAAATCCTCTTTTGTATGGATCAATGTGAGCATCCTGATCTTATGTTGGGCTGCTAGTTCCTTTATAACTGTATTGAAAGCGGCTATTGTTTCATTCATCCCTATAGAATACGGATATGCTATTCCTTTGTGAAATTGAGGTATCGCGAAAATGATCACATTGTTATTTAGTGTCAGCAGCCGGGTCTTCAGGATAACCTGATCCAGCACTATTTTAAAATCATGGAGATTTGTTTGTTCCTTGATGTCATTTGTCCCTATCAGGATGGTGGACACGCTCGACCTACTCTCTTTGAGTGACAAAAAATGGTTGTCAATATAGCGTGCAAGATCAATGGCTCTGAACCCGCTTACTGAATGATTGATCACGTTCCATTGCTTTGACAAATGAATACTTAATTCATGTCCTACCAGTTCAGGATACCCGAGGTATGTTCTTGCGCCTATTGTTATACTGTCTCCAAAAGCGATATATGTTTCCCAGTTCATAGTATAGTTATAGCATTATTAATAGTAATGTCTAATATTATAACGCACATGCTTTTATTTTATTTTGTTTGAATGATGATATATGCGATCTGTGTGACGTTAAAAATGGTTGATAACCTGTTTTCCTTTAAATTTGATGTTTGATCGTGTTACTTAAGTGATCATGACCTGTTGTTGCATCAATTTAAAGTATATGAAAAAATTATTTACACTTTTTTCCGCGCTTACGTTAAGTGCCGCTGCATTTGCCCAGATACCTAATGCAGGTTTTGAAACATGGACAAATACCAGCGGTTATGATGTACCTGCAGGATGGGACCAATTGAATGCGGTAACCACCTCAACGGCTACATATACTTGTGCGAAAGGAACCCCGGGCGATGTAGGTAGCAGCTACCTGAAACTGGAATCCAAAACTGTTACAGGTATGGGCGTGATGCCTGGCGTAGCGGTTAGCGGAGTAATGGATATGACCACATATCAACCTAAGTCAGGCTTCCCTTATACTGCTCGGCCTATGTACCTGACAGGTAGCTGGCAATATATGGCTTTCGGTAGCGACCAGGGCCATATTGCAGTTCTTTTATCTAAATGGAATATAACATTAAGTAAAAGAGATACGATCTCTTTTACTCATTATTCTTTGCCATTTATGATCATGAGTTGGGCTCCCTTTAGTATCCCTCTTGCATATCAATCAGGAGCTACACCTGATAGTGCAGTTATTGTACTATCAGCAAGTGGCACTACGCCGGAAAATATGAGTTACCTGTATATAGATAATCTTTCATTTACAGGTACAGTACCTGCAGGTGTTATAAATATAGGCAATGCCTCAGCTTCTATGGTTATTTTCCCTAACCCGGCTATCAATGAGGTTACTGTAAAGTACATGGCTAAAGCACCTGGTAAGATGAATGTAAGCATAGCTGATATTAGCGGTAAGGTTATAATAAGCAAAGATATTAATGCAGTAATGGGAGATAATGCATTATCAATAAATACGTCAACGCTTTCAAAGGGATTGTACATCGTCCATATTTCTGATGGCCTTGAAACCCAGGTCGGGAAAGTGGTGATAGAATAAAGAAGTAAAAAGCGGAAGATCGATCTTCCGCTTTTTTTAACCGTACAGAAATAAGGATATATACAGACGGATGTATAAATGGTGAAAATAACAGAAGGCTAAATGATCTTTATTGTGCCATATGAAGTAGCATTGATATCTATTATCACATTTTGCTAGTAGTCAAACGATTATCTGATATTAATTATTGGCAAAATTTACCGGATTGTTAAAAATTTTCTATTTTACAACTCAAATTATTAAACTGTCATCTTTAATAAATTAAAAATTTGAGATTTGCTGTAATAATAGTTACTTATAGTTCTGCTGCGCAAACAAAAAGGCTTATTGATAGTCTTAATAACGGGCAATTCGATTTCTATATCCACCTGGATAAGAAGATTGATATAAATACGCATAGCGAGCTGTTTGATGTGCCTAACGTATTTTTTATCAAGGATCGTATTGATATAAAATGGGCCGGCTACACTACTGCCAAAGCAGCCCTGAGTGGCGTGAGAGAAGTAGTAGCATCAGGTATCAAATATGATTTTGTAAACCTGATAACCGGGCAGGATTATCCTATAAAATCAGCAAGCCATATTGCTAACTTCCTGCGGCAGAATATTGGTAAAGAATTCATGCTATATAAAGAGTTTGATACCGACTGGCAGGAAGCGAATGAAAGAATAGAAAAATACCATTTCACTGATTTTACTTTTAAGGGTCGCCATAAGCTGGAGAAGATATTCAATCTTATTATGCCAAAGCGTAAGTTCCCGGTGGACATGAAGCTTTATGGCAAAGAAACATTCTGGACCCTAAGCCAGGACTGTGCTGAGTATGTAACTAATTTCATAGATACAAATCCTAAGCTTGCTAATTTTCTGAAATATACCTGGGGTGCTGATGAGTTTATTTTCCAGACCATTATCATGAATTCGCCATTCAAAGAAAATGTGGTGAACAGGAACTACCGCTATATAGACTGGCCTCCGGGTGGAGCCCGGCCGAGAGTATTAGGTACGGAAGATTACGACAAGCTCATGGCCTCGGATAATCTTTTCGGCAGGAAGTTTGACATGAATGCAGATAAAAATATTTTTGATTTGCTGGATAAGGCAAATGGTGTAAGTTCAAAACCGACCAATGGCGTATATACTTGACTTAAAGTCCTTTAAGGACGAACGTGGACGCTTGACTCCTATTGACGGAGTATTACCTTTCGACATTAAGCGGCTTTATTATATCACAGATATTGCTGATGCCGCAGACCGTGGCGGTCATGCCCACTATGTCACAATAGAGGCCGTATTCTGTGTCAGTGGCAGCTTTACTGTGGTCATCAATAATGGCAAGACAAGAGAAGAGTTCTTTTTAGAGGGGCCTTCCCGGTGTCTTATCGTTGAGCCATATGACTGGCATATGATGTACAACTTCAGTCCCGGTGCTATATTGATGGGTGTATCATCTACTCACTACGACCATTCAGATTATATTCACGAAGAACCTAAACTAGAACATGATCCCATACGAGAATCTGAAAAGGCTGAATGAGCCTTTTGAGGCGGAATATAAAACTGCCTTTAACGCAGTACTGGAAAAAGGACATTATATACTGGGGCATAAACTGGAGCTTTTTGAACAGGAGTTCGCTGCTTATCATTCAGCTAAGTATTGTGTCGGTATCTCTAACGGACTTGATGCGATCATCCTCGCTCTGAAGGCGCTGGACTTGCCTGCCGGCAGTGAGGTAATAGTGCCGGCTAATACCTATATAGCTACCGTATTGGCGGTTATAGCTTGCAACCTGACACCGGTAATGGTAGACCCGGATATTAATACATACAACATAGACCCTGCTAAGATAGAGCAGGCGATCACGCCCAAGACAAAAGTGTTGCTGGTAGTGCATCTCTATGGTAAGATGTGTGATATGGATCCCATCATGCAGCTAAAACAAAAGCATGGCCTGTATCTTATTGAGGATTGCGCACAGGCACATGGTGCTACATACAAAGGCAAGCTTGCGGGAACATTTGGTGAGTTTGGCGCATTCAGTTTCTATCCTACCAAAAACTTAGGCGCACTGGGTGATGCCGGGGGGGTAATATGCAACACTGAAGCGCACAGGGATAGCCTGATGCAATTGCGCAACTATGGTTCCAGCAGGAAATACTATAACGATGTAGTGGGTTATAATAACAGGCTTGATGAAATGCAGGCGGCTTTCCTTAGTGTTAAACTACCGCATTTGAACAGGATGAATGCACAGAGGAACAAGCTTGCAGACCTTTACCTTGCGAATCTTCCATCTAAGTATATCTTACCTGCAAAAAATAAGGACTATTATGATGTATACCACATCTTTAATATCCGCTACCCGCAGCGCGATGCCCTGCAGCAATACCTGCAGGATAAAGGAATAGGTACCGTGATACACTATCCTGTACCGCCGCATCGCCAGAAAGCAATGGCAGATATATTTGCAGGACAGGAATTTCCGATTGCCGATGAGATACATAACACAACACTGAGCCTTCCATGCTCCTTCTGCCATACAGAAAGTGAGATAATGGAAGTGATCAATGTCTTAAATAATTATTAATTACTCCCGATAAATGAATGTTGCAGATATTACCGTGATAGGAAGTGGCATAGCGAGTACGGTTACATTGATAGAGGTGATGAGCAAGCTGATGCAAAATGCACCGGCGGTGCAACCGCTGACCGTCACTGTTATTGAAAAGCATGACGAGCTGTTCAAAGGTATTCCGTATGGCTCACGCTCATCGGTAAATGCACTTACTATTACTTCCGTTCATGATTTTATTTATGAGGAGGAACAGCCGGTATTTTTTAAGTGGTTAAAAGACACGGTGAGTGAATGGAGTGCTGACTATCGTGAGCGAGGTGGGATCACTGCTGCCCGCTGGCTGGAAAATAACCTGCCACTCATAGAAGCAGAAGACTGGGAAAATATTTATACACCCCGTTATTTGTTTGGTAATTACCTGCACCACAAGCTAACCTGCCTATTAAGAGTCGCAGAACGACAGGGGTTGGCTAAGGTTGAATTTATAAAAGCTGAAGCTATTAACGTAACGGAAGTTCCCGGTGGGCTTTATGATGTTACACTGGAGAATCCTGATAAAACAATAACACACAGAACTGCGCGCAAGCTCGTAATAGCTGCTGGCTCATCGCCGGTAAGAAAAATGTATGATGGGTCCGATGTTGTTTATGTAAATGATATTTACCACCCATCTGTAAGTGATAATATAAAACATGTACAAGCTGCGTTGGCAGAAACAAAAGATGCTGCAGACAGGAACGTTTTAATTATCGGGTCTAATGCAAGCAGCATTGAGCTGCTGTACCTGCTTGAGGGCTTACCAGAGCTTAGAGATACAGTGAATAAAACTGTAGTTATCTCTACAAGCGGCATACTGCCTTACAATATCTCTACAGAGGTATTGCCTGAGCATCCGATACCTAACCTTGAAACATTAAAAACTGCTGGAGATTATACGCTAAAAACATTGGTTGACGCATCTTCCCGCGACCTGAAGCTGGCTGTACACAATGGTGCTAATGTAGATTACATAGCTACTGTGATCAATAACACGCTTAAGCTTATGGAACCCTTAGGTGAAGAAGCCAAGAAGGAATTCTTTGGTATTCATGGCGTTTATCTCCGCGATATGTTCAGGCGCTCAGGGCCTGAGTACAAAAATGCATCACAATTGCTGATAGACATGGAGGAAGTGACACTATTGAAAGGGCGATATATTAATACAACCGCATCAGCACACGGCGTACTACTCAACTACCAGGACACGGCTGCAGGTGAGCAACACACCTATCCGCTTAGTTTTAAAACCATTATTAATTGCAGTGGTTCTGATAATCTGAATGAGTCATCGTCGCGGTTAATGTATAACCTTGTAAACAGCGGGCTGTGCCGGATGAACATATCTAAAAAAGGGCTGGAAGTAAATGAGCGGTTTGAAGCTGCGCCAAACCTGTATATTATGGGGCCTCTATTAGGAGGTAATATGAACAAACTCATCCATTTCTGGCACCTGGAAAACGCATCCAGGCTTATGTACCTGGCCCCTCACCTGGCGGATGAACTGCTGGCAAAATAATGTTTAGTAATTTTGCAGCCATGATCTCACCCATATTTTTTCCGGGAGATATATCGTATTACTTTTCCGCAGAGCGGTATGGTGCGGATGCTTTGCTGAAGAATGAGCTGGAAATAGCACAACAATATGGAGCGAAAAGGTTCTCCGATTTTTGTACCGGCCGCTACTGCATGCGGCAGTGCACTTCGCCTCTGGGCTTTTCCGGAGATATACTTATAGGAGAGAGAGGTAAGCCGCTATTGCCGGGCAATATAACTGCATCGCTCAGCCATTCAAAAAAGATATGCGGTGCAATAGCAGGGGATAAGAGTAAATTTTTATCGCTGGGCATAGATATTGAAACCTGTGGCAGGGTAAAGCGGGATATGTGGTACCTGTTGTTCACAAAGAAGGAGATCGATTTCCTGGAGCGGCATAATGAAGAGCAGGTACAATTCTTAGCTACTGCTTTCTTTTCACTAAAGGAAGCATTTTATAAGCTGCAGTACCCGCTTACCGATACATTTCTCGATTTCCCGGAGGTAGAAGTTATTGTGATCAGTAACAGGTTCTATATCAAATTACTCAGGCATGTGGCAGGCATGTTCACAGAAGGCCGATTATTCAGTAGCCGCCTGTTCAGGTATAAAGATGAAGTGGTTACTTACTTTGCATTGCCTGCTTAGGCCTTGTTCATGAACTATAAAAAAGGAAAAGGGTCCAAACTATTTAGTTTGGACCCTTTTCAACGCGAGTGATCGTATAGTTATTCTATTGCGCCATCCTCTTTAGCTTTATATCTTTTTACCTGTTCCAGTGCATCAGGCACCACATCGCTGGTAATGACTATGAAGCTATCCTTCTTCGCATTTTTAAAGGCGTAGTCTATAGCTTCACTTTCTTTCTGGATCACGGTTATTTTCTTTCCGGGGTCTATGTTGCGTATGCCTTGCGTCATCAGGTCTATGATCTGCTGTTCTGTGCGGCCACGAAGGTTCTTGTCCTGGCGAATGATGATCTCATCGAATATCCGGGCAGATACTTCGCCCAGGGAGATGATATCCTCATCCCTGCGGTCGCCTACACCTGCAATAATGCCCACCTTAACGGATGCGTTTACAGAAGAAAGGAACTTGCCAATGGCCAGGAAGCCATGTGTATTATGTGCGTAGTCCAGCATCACAGAATAATCGTGGAAGTGGAACATGTTCATACGGCCCGGAGTGAGTGCAGGTGATGGTACGAACGTTTGCAACGCCTGGCGTATATCTTCTGTTTTAAAATCCTGTACATAAGCTGCGAGCGTAGCTGCCAGTACATTGGCAATATTGAACTCTGCCATGCCGGAGAATGTAAGTGGAATGTTGGTCACTTTTTCTACGCGTATCTTCCAGCTCCCTTTCAATATGGTCACATAACCATTCTCATAGATGGCAGCGAGGCCACCTGTTTCGCAATGCTTCTTCACCCTTGCACTGTGCTCGCTAAGCGAGAAGTAAGCAACCTTGCATTGCAGGTCTTTGTGCATATTGTATACAAGGTCATCATCGGCATTGAGTATGGCATATCCTTTAGGGAATACCGTATTCACCGCTACTGCTTTTACTCTTGCCAGTTTTTCAAGGGTGTCAATACCTCCCAGTCCCATATGGTCTTCCGCTACATTGGTCACGACGGCCACGTCGCAATTATGGAAGCCCAGGCCCGCTCTCAGTATGCCTCCGCGTGCGCACTCCAGCACAGCGTAGTTCACCGTAGGGTCTCTCAATACAAACTCTGCAGACACAGGCCCTGTGCAGTCGCCATGCATCATCAGCTGGTTCTGTATGTATACGCCATCGGTAGTAGTATAGCCCACCTTATAGCCCATTTGTTTTACTATATGCGCTATAAGCCTGGTGGTGGTTGTTTTACCATTAGTGCCGGATACCGCTATAATAGGTATGCGCGCTGTAGCTCCTGGCGGGTATAACATATCTATTACCGGTTCCGCAACATTGCGTGGCAGACCCTCTGTAGGATCCAGGTGCATACGGAAGCCAGGTGCGGCATTTACTTCAAGAACAGATCCGCCATTCTCCGTAATAGGAGTCGACAGATCTTCTGCCATTATATCTATACCGCAGATATTCAATCCGATGATACGTGCTATACGCTCGCAGATAAATACATTTGTCGGGTGAACAAAGTCAGTAACATCAGTTGCTGTGCCACCAGTGCTAAGGTTGGCCGTAGGCTTCAACCACATTTCCTCTCCTGCTTTCAATACTGTATCCAGGGTATACTCTTTCTTGCTGAGCATATCCATGGTAAAGTCATCGATCTTTATAGCGGTCAACACTTTCTCATGACCATAGCCCCTGCGCGGGTCGCTGTTCACAATGTCTATCAGCTGTTGGATGGTGTGTATGCCATCGCCTGTTACAGCAGCAGGGGTACGCAACGCAGCAGCTACGAATTTGTAATTGATAACGAGTATACGGAAGTCGCGGCCTGTAATGAATTTTTCGCAGATCACTGCCCTGCCGTATACCTTAGCTGCACGTAGTCCTTCTACTGCATCTTCCCAGGTGCGTATGTTGGTTGTTGCGCCCTTACCATGGTTGCCATTTACAGGCTTGGTAACTATCGGATAGCCTATTTTGTCTATACAGTTTTGCAGGTCTTCCTCATCATAAATGATGCGGCCTCTTGGCACCGGAATCTCGGATGCTTCCAGCAGGTTTTTCGTTTCTTCTTTATCGCATGCCAGTTCTACAGCTATGCTGCTGGTAGTGCTGGCTATAGTGGCCTGTATGCGGCATTGGTTGGCGCCATAGCCCAGCTGCACTAATGAATGCCTGTTAAGGCGTATATACGGTATCTTTCTGCGTATAGCCTCTTCTACTATTGATCCCGTACTTGGCCCCAGGCGTTCATTCTCTCTTATCTCGCGTAAGTTTTGTATGTCGTCGTGCAGGTCATAAGGCTCATTGTCTATAAGTGCCTGTGCTATCTTTACTGCAGCTTTTGCTGTGTATATGCCGGCCTTTGCTTCCATGTAAGAGAACACTACATGGTATACGCCCGGGTCTGCGGTTTCACGGGTGCGACCAAAGCCGGTATCCATACCCGCGAGTGTTTGAAGTTCCAGTGCTATATGCTCTATTACATGCCCCATCCAGGTACCTTCTTCCACCCGGGTAAAGAATCCACCCGGTACACCTTCTGAGCAACGATGTTCGTAAAGCGATGGCATCAGTTCTTTCAATCGCTCCAGGAAGCCCGGTATCTTATCTGTAGGCCGTTGCTCCAGCTCCTCAAGGTCCAGAAGCATCACTATAAGCTTATGACGGTTTGCGCTCCAGTAGTTGGGGCCGCTCATCGCTTTTATGTCAAGTATTTTCATTTCTAAGATAATTTACCTTGTTAAAGATCGTTGTGTGCATGAAGCGCAGAGGATAGGTATATCGCAGAGCAGTGCCGGATCGTGATCGCACATACAAGCAAAGAACTACTGTAAGATAATCAGAATTATAATTACTTGGATATGCAATATGCATGGATGTATTGATAATGTTATGCGCTAAACATCATTTAAATTCCGATACGGGACGTTTATGCGTTAAATTTCTTTAATTTTGCCGTTTTATTTTCTTACAAAACATATAGCAGGTGGTATATCCCCAGGGAACGATCGTAGCGGTAGGTGGAGCAGAAGACAAAGGCACAGATCTTGAGAAAGGTATTTTGCAGAGGAACCGCCTTAACTTTTTTGAGTTAGGAATTCTTAGAAATATAGTAAGCCTTATTGATGGTAATGAGCCGCATGTGGAGGTAGTGACCACAGCCTCATCAATACCTGATGAGGTAGCTCAGAATTATACAGACGGATTCAGGAAACTGGGATGCACTAATGTTGCACATCTTGCGATACGCAACCGTGAGGACGCGGCTAACCCGGAATACATAGAAAGGCTAAAGAAATGCAATTGTATCATGTTCTCAGGTGGCAACCAGCTGAGGCTCTCCTCTATCTTCGGCGGCACTAAGTTCCTGGATATACTGAAGCGCAGATACAGGGAAGAAAAGTTCCTGGTAGCCGGCACAAGCGCAGGCGCTATGGCCATGAGCAATACCATGATCTATGAGGGTAATGCGGGCCTCGCACACCTGAAGGGAGAAGTAAAAATAACTACCGGTCTCGGCCTTGTGGACAATGCTATAATAGATACGCACTTTGACAAGCGCGGCCGCTTCAACAGGCTGGCACAGGCAGTAGCTGCGCAACCGGGTGCTATAGGAATAGGGCTGGGTGAAGATACCGGTATGGTACTAACCGACGGACATGTGCTGGAAGCAATTGGCTCAGGTAGCGTGGTCATCATAGATGGTCAGAACATAGATTACAACAACATTGCCGATGTTGGATTTGGTAAGCCTATTTCTGTAGAGAACATCATTGTTCATATCATGTCTAAGGGAGACAAGTATGATATGGAAACAAGGAAGTTCGAAGGTTCGGCGATCATAATAACCGACGAAGATTAATCAGTTACAAACCTTGTTGTTCAACGGTATATACTGATCTCTGTAGATCCGGCAGTATTCCTACATGCCCTGTACATTCCCTCACTGTTGAATGGCATAGCGATATTGCCATCTTTGTCTACTGCAACCAGGCCGCCTTCGCCGCCTATTTTTACCAGTTTGTGCTGCACTACTATATCGCATGCTTCTTTGAGCGACAGCCCCCTGTACTCCATAAGACAGGAAATGTCGTAAGCCACCACAGAACGTATGAACAGCTCTCCTACACCCGTGCAGGATATAGCACAGGTATCATTGTTGGCATAGGTGCCTGCACCGGGTATAGGGCTGTCGCCTACACGGCCGAACTTCTTATTGGTAAGCCCGCCCGTGCTTGTTGCCGCGGAAAGGTTCCCTTGCTTATCTAAGGCCACGGCACCTACTGTACCGAATTTCTTTACTGTATGGTCTAATTGTACCACATCCTCTTTCAGCGCCTGCTGCCACTGTGCGTATCGTTGCTCTGAATAGAAGTAGGAATCATCTTCAAATGGTAATTGCTGCGCCCTGCCGAAATCTTCTGCCCCTTTACCGCTAAGCAATACATGGCCACTATGTTCCATCACAGCTTTGGCCAGCAGCACCGGGTTTTTAATATTGCTTACTCCACATACTGCACCGGCCTGCAGGCCATCGCCATACATAATGGCAGCATCCATTTCATGTTTTCCGGTATTATTAAATACCGATCCTTTACCCGCATTGAACAAAGGGAAATCTTCGAGTGATACAACGGCCGCTGCCACCGCATCAAGGCTTCTGCCGCCTGCGGCTAATATGGAATGGCCTGCATTCAATGCCTCCAGCAGTGCTTGTTCGTATTGCTGTTGAAGTTCCGCCGTCATCGTGCTGCGAAGTATAGTTCCTGCACCGCCGTGTATTGCTATTGAGCAAGTATTCATATCATCCGTTATTTACCTGGTCACAAAGCAAGCGAAAGTTATTTATATCCTTGTATTTCTTTTTGACTTCCTGAACGTGGTTATTGCATTGCATGAGTGCTTTTGCTCCAGTTCTTATCATACCGCACGAAAAAGGCTATCCATATAGACCGCGACAAACGTTGCAACAATGGCTGTAGTAATATAAGCAGGGCAGCATTAACACCCAGCCACCACCATACCCTGTTATCGCGTATGGACATGCCTATGGTAAACCACCACAATACAAATGTAAGCCCGCTCAGAAAAACGGTGAGCGCATAACTGACAAAACCGGTACCGAAGTAGAACCCGGTCTGTAACTCAAACTTCTGGCCGCATACCGGGCATACATCCGGCATTCTCATGGTGGTTTTTAATGCATACGGGTTAGGATTAATGAATAGGTCGCCTTGCCTGCAATGAGGGCATTTGTTTGCCGCTACACTCCACATAAGTCCGGGTTTTGATCGTTCTGCACACATATAGTTTAGTTTTTGCGATTGCTTACAGCTGCTTTCCTGAATTCTTCAGGAGTTTGCGCTGTATGCTTTTTAAAGAATTTGGTAAAATGAGAGTTATCTGAAAAATTCAGTTGCAGGGCTATTTCAGCAATACTTTTATCCACGTTGATGAGCCACCTCTTTGCCTCCAGTAGTATCCTGTCCCTAATAAGCTCGCCTGCCGGCTTGCCCAGCAGGTCCTTGCTTAGTGCATTCAGGTGATTGGGTGTTATATACAGTAGTGCTGCGTATTCCTTTGGCAATCTCTTCTCAGCGTAGTGTTTATCAACCAGCTTTCTGAAGTTAGATAAGATAAGATGGTTTTGAAGAGGTGTATTTGTTGTGGTAACAGGTACAGCATTACGTTGTACGGCAATGAATAGCTGTATCAGAGTGGTGCGGATAATATCTACTGCAAACAAGCCTTTGCTGCTCACCTCTTTTACAATATTTTCAAACAGCCTGTTTACTTCATTATATGTACTTCCCTTCAGTTGATGCACACTTTCCTGTGCTACCCCCCTGAAGAAACTGTATTGCTCAAGGTAGGTGTCGCTTGCAAGAAATGACCGGAACAGATCTTCTGAAAAATTGATCACGTAACCATCTACTTCACCTGTAAATGACCAGCTATGTACCTGGCCGGGTATCATAAAATAGATGTGACCTGCCCGAACATCAAAGTTTTCAAAATCGATAGTATGGAATCCTTTTCCTTTTGTAAAGAACACGACATGGTAAAAGGAATGCCTGTGAGGTAAGTGGAGGTTGGGATGAATTTTTAAATATGCACCGAAGGGTTCTGCTACAAGATTGCCATGTGCATGATGCTCGCTGTTCAGTGAGCATATGTCATATACAGGGATTGTATTTTTTACCTTTTGCATTGTATAGCAAAGATATTGGTATAATACCTTTTGCAATGGTACAATCGGTTTATTTATTTGTACTTTTTACTGATTTTGTGATTTATGTCTTGAAAAGGAGGTTACTTCAGTTTACAGCTGCCTGCAAACGCACTGGCATAATGGTCAAGCACATTGCAGGAGTCTACTGCCTGATTCCTTGTCAGGTCGGTAAGATTGAATTCCTTTTTGTCTCCGCTCAGGTAAGAGCAGTAACACACATTCACCTGCTTTTTCTTACAGCTTGTAGTTAACAATACGCAGGTACAAAACAAAAATAATGATACCTTTTTCATGGTTAGTAGTTTGTTGTTGCTGTAAGGTTTACACAATCATGCCATTGTCTCATTTACTTTTTTCTTTGCCTGTTAATGTATACTATTGTATTTCAAGCATGCTGATGAAAACGTTATTACTTACACTGCTCTTTGCCGGTATCGCAAATTTTTGCGATGCGCAAACCTATATTTCATTCGTTCCGAGTATCACTAATACTGCAGGTACTATAGCAGAGAAATCTAACTTTTCTTTTGAGGTGGGTCGCCAGTGGGATGTGTTCAGTATGGGTATAGATATAGGCAAGACGAGCCTTGGGAAAGTCGTAGGGAGAGATACTACTACATACCTTGAGCTCCGCCCTAACCTCAACATATTTCAGCAGGGAAAATTTACCAATACTTTAACCCCGGGCATCGGCTGTATATTTAATGCGAAAGAAACCCTGATGACAGAGCTGACATCAGGAATAGAGTATTCTTACAATGATCTCATTCATCTGAATATCTATTTCGGGCAATACTATTATAGTGGAAAAATATCATCAAGTACGGCCACCTTTTTTGGCTTGTCTATCATGAAATATTTTGCTCCGGCCCATCCCAAATCGCTTATTACCAACGGGCATACGTAAGCTGTTTCCATTGTTAATTAACATAGCCCACTACAGCTGTGGCACAGCTTTTATTCTATATAATATTTGAGTACCACTCTAATACTTATATTATGAATAAGGTTCAGTTTTTTTATAATGATGATCTGCTCGCATTGGAACGGAAAGTGAATAAATGGCTGGCTGCTAACAAGGATATTAATATCATAGAGACTAATCTTACTGCAATAGGAAAGCCGAGCCAGCGTGCCGGTTTTGTTAATACAGAAAAGTACGTTTTTTATATACGCTACCAGATAATAGATAAAGGGATAGCTATTTCGGCTAATAAAGCAGAAGAGATCATGTCTTCGGCTATAGAGGAAACGGATTCTAAAACGGGATTAAACCTCGCAAATAACTAACAGCACCACTCAATTGTTGTCGTCATCTTTCTTGTAATGGTGTTGCCATTACTTTTGAGGTGGCACTTCCATGGGTGGTTTTGGCGTTGGTGGATCTATGGTTGGCAGGTCTGGTGTTTTCGGTGGATCCATAGGATGTTGTTCCGGTGTTGGCACTATCTCCGGTATCTTTGGTATGCCGGGCAATTCAGGTTTTATTTCGGGAGTTTCCATAATTTACATTTCTGCTTATCACACGTAAATACTATGCCAGTAATGTGCACCTCAATTATTTAACAACGGCTATTTTCCCTCCGCCACCTGTCATGATGATAAGATTGCCCTTCCTGCTTTTCCGCACAGTATGAAACTGTTTTTCATCGGATAGCGCTTGCCATGTGGCTCCTGCATCGAAGGAAATGTCTGTACCTGCAGGCCCGGTAGCAATTACTGTTTTTTCATCCAGGTATTCTACACATTCCCTGTAGCCCCGGGTAGGGCTTTTAGGTGCAGTCCATGTCTTGCCGCCATCTTTTGTATAAAAAATATGGTCCTCCTTTAGTGTGTCCTGTTTATAATCGCCACCTGCTATGATCGCTGTTTTATTATTGCGGTAAGCAACAGAGAATATACCTGTAGTACTTGCTCCTTGTAGTATCGGTGTTTGTACTAATTGCCAGCTGATGCCTTTATCACCAGAGATCAGCAGGCGGGAAACCTTGCCGCCTGTGGCAATCACTATATGGCTCTTACCAGAAAGTCTAATACTAGTGCCGCTCGCAGCAAAAGAGGCTTCTCCTTCAGTAAGTGCAGGCCTGCTTTTACCCGGTAGTTCCTGCCAGTGCTCACCTCCATCAGTTGTTTGTAGTAAAAGTAGTTTGCCTTTTATTGGATCACCATATATAATACCTTTCTTTTCATTCCAGAACCCTATACCATCAAAGAAAGCAGCGCTATCGTTATTCTGATAAACAATTGTCCAGTTGGCGCCGCCATCTTTGGTATACAGAATATATGCAGGAGCACCGGCATTCGCTATTACAGCCCTGTTTGCATCAAAAGCGTAAAGGGAGCGAAAGTCACATTTTTCATAACCTTTTACCTGGTTAAATACCCATTCTTTACCGCCATTTATACTTTTGCCTATCCATCCTTTACTACCACTTACCCACGCTATGCTCTCATCTATCACACAAAGTCCCCGGAATGAGGCGTCTGTTTTGGGAACAATGGTATTGACAGACAATTGCTGTGCAGAAGCATGCTGTGCAATGATGAGGAGAGAGAATAACAGGTATTTCATAAGTATTGTTTGGCTCCAGTCAAAAGTACTGTACAAACGAATTGCCTGTACGAAAAAAGCCGCTACATATATATGTAGCGGCTTTGAATGATTATTAAATCAGCTTATTCTTCGTCTTTATTTTTCTGATGTTTCTTAATGATAGCACCTGCACCTGCACCTGCGCCTGCACCAAGTATGCCGCCTACTACAGCACCTTCGCCTTTCTTTTTATCTACCATAGCGCCTGTTATAGCACCTGCACCTGCGCCTATAATGGCACCTGCGGCAACTGGCCCAATACCTTTCCTTTGTTTCTTTACCGGAGCTGTAGCAGCATTGGTAGTGCTGTAGTTTGTTTCTGTGGTTGTAGCCGTACCATTAGGACGGTTTACAGTAGAACTGTGGTGAACAGTAGAACTGTGCACTACGGGGCGTTCATTATTTACCGTTGCGGCTTGCGCGGCCTGTGCAGCATTCATAGAGTCAATGATCTGTTTCTTCGCCATTTCATTTTTCATTGAATCTACCTGCCTGGCTTGTGCAGCAGCCTGCTGCTCAGCGCTATTGTTGCATGATGCCATAATAACGGCTGTCGCAATAAATAATAAGATCTTGTTTGTCATAATAGTATTTTTTTAGTCAGCAGACTGCTGTGTGGGTACTATCATGTAAAACCGTGCCAACTCGGTATTTTCTATGGATGGTAGTAAGTTAATGCTTTGGGTAACAGGTCTTTAATATTTTGGATGCGGGTCTCATCGCTAGGGTGCGTGCTCAGGAATACCGGTGTAGAAGAAGTACTTTGTGCCGCCATGCGCTGCCAGAAGGTTACCGCATTATTAGGGTCATAATTAGCCATGGCCATAAAGTAGAGCCCGAATTCATCTGCCTCACTTTCCTGTTTACGGGAAAAAGCTAACACCCCAAGCGTGGTGCTCACCCCATATGCAGAATTGAACAGTGCCTGTGTTTCCGCAGGTTTTGAAGACAGCATAACAGACAACGCTTCGCCGCCGTATTGTACCAGTAGCTGGTCACTCATACGCTCATTGCCATGTTTCAGCACAGCATGCGCTATCTCGTGTCCCATTACTACTGCCAGGTCTGCATCACTTTGCATCAGTGGCAGTATACCGGTGTACACAACTATTTTACCTCCCGGCAGGCACCATGCGTTCACTTCACTGTTGTTCACAAGGTTGAATTCCCACTGGTAGCCGTTGATCAGGTCAGATTTGTTGACACTTGAGAGATATTGAGCAACTGCAGCAGTAAGTTTGGCACCCACCCTATTTACTCTTGCTACATCGTCCGTACCCTGCAGGGGTGGGTTTGCTGCCAGGAATGTGCTGTACTGGCTGTTGGATAATGATAGAACTGTTGCATCGTCTACCAGGTTCAGTGTTCTTCTTCCGTTGGCATTCTTCTTACATTCACTGAATGAGCCCCATACGAGAAGCATGCAAAGGGCAAGTATTACTTTTTTCATAAGAGTTCTTTTGATAGTCATTAACATAATAAACTATGGTTTGTAAAATTCGTACCATCAAAAAAATGGGAAAATGTGTGTGGTTACGGTATAGAACAGATTATGTAAATTTACAACATCCGTTCACTATTCATTGTTTAACAGGCATTTAATTCTACATATCGCATCATGGGCAACGTAACTATAAAGGCAGTATATAAAGCAATAGCCACTAAACTTGGCCATCAGACCATCATGCAGGCGCTTCCATTGTATGAGGTACAGCAGATAAGCCCGTTCATATTGTTACATCATTTTGATGTACAGGTGCAGCCCGGGGAAGACGCATTCAGCGTGCCACCACATCCACACAGGGGCTTTTGTCCTATTACTTATATATACGACGGCGCTATAGAGCATAAAGACTCACTGGGCAATGATAAGGTGATCTACAGCAACGAGGTGCAATGGATCAATGCCAACAGGGGCATTATTCATGGAGAGCAATTGCCAAAAGATTTTATAGAATCGGGTGGCCGCTTCCAGGGTATACAGTTATGGATCAATATACCAGCTGCAAAGAAAATGACACCGCCATACTACCAGCCAATTACCAAAGAGGAGATAATACTGACAGAAAAAGACGGCGTCGAGTTCAGGCTGGTATCCGGGCGGTATGATGGCAAAAAAGGCCCTGCGGATTCAGAGGTGATCACTGCGACCATGCATATGGCTGCCGACAGTCATTACACACTTAGTATGCCCGAAAGTAATAATAGCTGTATATACATTCTGGAGGGTACTGTCAATATCAATGGCTCACAGGCAGATAAGAACTCACTGGTAGCGTTTGCGAACGAAAAAGGGGACATAAATATAACAGCAACAGAAAGTGCAAAGCTATTGGTGCTATCAGGAGCGCCGATTGATGAACCCTTGGTAACTCATGGTCCATTTGTTATGAACAGCCAGACAGAGATACTGCAGGCGATGAGAGACTATGAACAGGGAAAAATGGGATTTTTGTATTAACACTTAGGAAAAATCAAGTATGTTATTGTATATTGTTTACTAAATGCAATCCCCGCACCACACACGACTGGCAATAATTGACGACCACCCCATCGTAATAGATGGGATAAAGGCGTTACTGAATGGTAACAAGGACATCTCAATAGATATCGCAACAACATCATCTGCTGATCTGCTGAAACAACTCGAAACAATTCCGGTAGATGTATTGATGACAGATATCATGATGCCTGAAATGAACGGCAATGAGCTGGCAAAAATAGTGAAGCAGCGATATCCCGGTATAAAAATACTGGCGCTGAGTATGAGTGGCCAGGCAGACCTGGTGAGTGAGATGATAGAACATGCTGATATAGCAGGCTATGCACTCAAGAATATCAGCCAGGCAGAATTGGTAGCAGCTATACAGAAAATAGCTGCAGGAGGCATTTATTTTAGCGAGGAAGTATTGCAGGAGCTGGCAAAATTCAAGCCTGTGGAAACACAGTCTGCACAGTCGCTCACCGCACGTGAGATAGAGATCATAAAACTGATAGAAAAAGATATGGGCAATAAAGAGATAGCGGCTCATCTATTTATCAGCGAACGAACGGTAGAAACACATCGTAAGAATATTTTCAGAAAGGCAGGGGTAAACTCGGTTGTTGGGCTGATCAAGTATGCTTATGATCATAAACTTGTATAACCGATAGTCTTTCCATACTAAAAGAAAGAAACACTTCATGAAACTACCCCCGGCATTTACCAGGTTCCTTTTTTTATTCCTGTTTGTTTTAATAAGTATCCCCAATACTCAGGCCCAGCAAAAGACAGATAGCCTGAAGAGCGTTTTACAAACTCCGCTAAGCGATTCTGCCCACCAGCGTATTTTATTAGGTATAGCAAAGGTATATAATGGTAAAGTTTTCGATTCTGCTATTCACTATACTGACTTATTGCTGTCCTATGCTGCTTCAAAGCACAATAAATTTTTATGTGCAGAGGCATACACTGTTATAGGCTATACAAACTATATCAAAGGCAATTATGAAGCAAGCCTGCAGGCCTATAGCAACATGTATAAGGTGGCAGAAAGTTTGAATGATGTAAAGAGCATGGGGTATGCCCTGAATAATGAAGCAAATGTGTATATAGAAAAAGGACAGTACGCCCGTGCGCTGGCAAATTATAATAAGTGCGTAAAGCTGGCAGAAGATAATAAGGATGAATATGGCGTGGCAAGGGCTTACAATAATATAGCGTATGTATGTAAGGAACAGGGCAAGTTTGAGGAAGCAATAGAAGGATATGTAAATGTGCTCAAAGTATATGATCGGCTTGGTAAGGAAAGCGATTATCCTCAGTGCTACAATAACATGGCTTATGTATACATGAAGCAGGGGAATTATAGCAAAGCTGCTGAATATTGTCTCAAGGCAATACCAATACAGAAAAAGTATGACCAGGGAGTAGGCTTGGGGATCAGCTACAGCTTGTTAGGTTCTATATACGGCGAACAACAGAAAAACGAAGAGGCAGTTAGTTATTTTAAAGAGGCACAGGCAATACACAGAAATGCTAAAGATATAAGACAAGAGGCTGTAAGCTATGCCAATATTGCCGAATTGTACGCAAGAAGCAGATCGTTCGACAGTGCTGTTAGCAATTACAGACTTGCTTTAGAGTTGAACAGAAAAATGGGAAATAATCGTGAACTGCCGCACAGTTACATTGGGCTTGCCGGAGCACTTATCAGCCTGAATAAGTATGACGAGGCACATGATATGCTTGATTCGGCTAACAGGTTGCTCAAGGTGACACCCAAAAAGGAAACCACCAAAATGTACCTGAATATCTTATCTGATTATTACTATGGCGTAGGCAAAAATAAAGAAGCGCTTGAGGCCTATAAAGAATACGTATCCGTAAAAGACTCGTTGCTCAATGAACAAAATGCGAAGAACATCTCTGAGATAAGCACCCGGTATGAGACCGAGAAGAAAGAACTTCAGATAGTGAATTTGAACCGGGAGAGCTCTATAAAGGACCTTACAATACAAAACCAGAAATTATCGCTTGATAAACGACTTTATGAGCTTGCTAAAAAAGCATTGCAATTATCTGATGCTAACCTGAAAGTGGCAAAGGGAGAACTGCTGGTGAACAGCCAGCAGAAAAAAATTCTAAGTAACCAGCTTGACTCAGCTAAAGCGCAGCAGGATCTGTATCAGCTTGGTCAGAAGAACAGGTTACAGGCACTTACACTTGAAAATCAACAGTTGCTGCTTGCCCGCAAGAATATGATATTGGTAGTTTCTGCTATAATATTTGCACTGGTATTACTGTGGGTATACGGTGCCTATAACAGAAGTCGCCTGAAACAACAGGCACGCACTCAGTTATTACTTATGAAACAGCAGGAGATCGCTGCCAGGGAAATAATAACTGCAGAAGAAAATGAACGCAAACGCATAGCAGGGGACCTGCATGACGGAGTGGGTCAAATAATGAGTGCTGCTAAAATGAACCTGTCGGCAGTACAAAGCCAATTGACTTTTACGTCAGACGAACAGCGGTTATTCTTTGAGTCGGCCATAAAAATGGTAGACGATGGATGTAAAGAGGTGCGGGTCATTTCGCACAATATGATGCCCAATGCACTGCTGAAGGCAGGGCTTGCGGCAGCTATCCGTGAGTTTGTGAACATGATACCGGATCGCGTGCTTCGTGTGCAGCTACACGCTGAAGGCCTCGACGAAAAACTGGACCATGGTATAGAAACGGTATTGTACCGCGTGGTGCAGGAATGTGTGCAGAATGTGATTAAACATGCAGGGGCCACTACCCTGGATATATCCCTGATAAAAGATAACAGCGGCATTGATATAATGGTTGAAGATAACGGACGGGGCTTTGATACCTCGCGTGTAGGCAATAATGATGGCCTTGGTACAGGCAATATGATGAAAAGGATCAGTTATCTGAAAGGGACCATCGAGTGGAGCTCTACTCCGGGAAAAGGAACATTGGTATCTATTCATATTCCTGTCAGTTAGCGTTTTCGTAATGCCATTCCCAATAATACCGTCTACAGGGTATTGCGGCATGTAGTTAAATGCCTTTGCTTTGAGACTTTGGTGTCAAAATTATAATACGTAACCTAAAATCAGCATATGAAATTTTGCAGCATTACGGCAATACTGGTTCTGTTTTTTAGTTTAATAGTTGGCGCACAGACAACCAGCCAGCTGATAGATTCATCCCGTTCTTATAAAACAAAAGATCATGCAAAAGCGCTTGCGTTCTCCAATGCTGCATACAAACAGGCAATAGCCAATAAGGAAACAAAGTTGATTGGAGAGAGTGCATTGCTACTTGGCGTAAACAACTACCTCAACGCTAATTATGATGACGCATTGCGCTGGTACTTTGAATCGGAGAAAATATACTCTGGTATAAAAGATACTACAGGCCTTGCCGATCTGTATTCAGAGATGGTCATTATCTATCTGAAGCTGAAGAAATTCTCTAAGGCACATGAGGTGAGCGCCAAAGCAATATCCTGCGCCACAGTGGTACGCGATACAGGAAAGATGGCCAATGCATTTAATAATAATGGTCTCATATTTCTTGATGAGGAGAAGCCTGATAGTGCGATCGCATCATTCAGATATGGTTATGCCTTTTATAAGACCAGCGATAGTAAGATAGGGATGTCATATAGTCTCGATTACCTGGCAGCAGCACTTGTAGATAATGGTAAGATCGATGAAGCATTGCCCTACATGAACGAAAGCAAAGACCTGAGAATGGGCATGGGAGATAAAACGGGGGCAGCTATTGCCATAAGTGGTATAGGGCAGATATATATGAGAAAGAAAATGCCGGCCGAAGCAATACCATATATGAAAGAAGCCATAGAGCTGGCGCATGGTATTAACTACCTGGAGCTGGAGGTATACTGCCGGCATAAGCTTGCAGAGTGTTATGGTATGCAGGGTAATTATAAAGAAGGCTATGCCGCGCTACATAACTATGTGGACATGAATGACAGCCTTGTAGAGCAACAACATATAAAAGAGACCGAAGAGCTGGAGGCAAAGTATGAGACCAATAAAAAGGAGGCCCGGAATATATTGCTTACCGAACAAAACAAGACGCAGGAGGCCAGGCTCAACAGGAATAAGATAGCCATATATGCATTGATCATGATCTCCCTGCTTATAGCTGGTGTGTTTTACTTGTTATACAACAGGTACAAGCTGGGGCAGCAGGCAAAGTTGAAAGAGGTCGTAATGGAAGAACAGCGGCTAAGAGCGCGTGATGTGCTGGTGGCAGAAGAAAATGAGCGTAAACGTATAGCAGGCGATCTGCACGATGGGGTAGGGCAAATGATGAGTGCTGCTAAAATGAACTTATCCGCCATTCAAAACCAACTAAGCTTTGCATCAGAAGAGCAACGCCTGTTTTTTGAATCTGCAATAAAAATGGTTGACGATGGCTGTAAAGAGGTGCGTGTTATTTCTCACAATATGATGCCGAATGCGTTGTTGAAAGCTGGTCTTGCAGCGGCCATCCGTGAGTTTGTGAACATGATCCCCGATCGAGTGCTACGTGTGCAGCTACATGCGGAAGGACTGGATGAAAAACTGGACAAGGGCACAGAAACTGTGCTATACCGCGTAGTGCAGGAATGTGTGCAAAACGTGATCAAGCACGCACAGGCAACTACTTTGGACATATCACTCATAAAAGATAACGATGGCATCAACATCATGGTGGAAGACAATGGCCGGGGATTTGATACCTCTCGTGTTGGTAATAATGATGGCCTCGGCACAGGTAACATGCTGAAGAGGATCAGCTATCTGAAAGGTACTATAGAATGGAGCTCTACACAGGGCAACGGTACACTGGTATCCATACATATACCGGCTTAATAGCTAGTATGCCGAACATTAAAAGGGCTGTCTTAATAAATAAGACAGCCCTTATTCGTCAGTTAACATGGTATTAGTGTCGGGAACTATCGTCGTTTGTAGTTTCTGTTGAGGTTTTTTCTGTTGTTACTGTTTTCTGCTTCCTTTTGAACTGGGTATCAAAGCCTAAAGAGAATCCCAGGCCCATAGAGATATAAGCACCATTGGTCATGAAACCTTTGCCCAATGAAGGTCCAGGCTTTTTGCCAAATTCAAAGTTGTATTCAAAAGAGAATGTCTTTGCGGTATGGTATGTAGCGCCTGCCTTCCACCCCAGGTGGTTGATAGCTCCTTTGGCAGCTACGAGCTCAAATGTCTGGCCTGTATTGTCTACCACATCTGCTATAGGCACGTATGGTGCGAGCATGATGTCTGCATACCAGTCCATTATAGTCGCATTGGTACGCTTGCCGTATCCACTGGCTCTTATAGATGTATTGGTGATCTTGCGGTAGTGTATACCGCCATATATGCTCATAATGTTGGTCATAGACAGCGGCTTGTATGATTCTCCCGTTGGTGCCCCTGCAGCAGAGCTGGTAGATCCTACGTCTTCTATAGGGCCTGCATAGGAACCTGTAGTGCTTTTATAGCTATATAATGCGTGGCTTTTATCTTCAAACTCCAGTGCGCGGCGATTGTAGTATACCCCGCCCTCTACACCAAACATTCTTTTGATAGTGCTTGGTACCATCAGGTATTTGGTATGGGTATAGCCACCAAAAGAGTGCGATGATAATACGACTTTAACACGTTTGTCCTTATTCTTACTTACCAGGAACAAAGCGCCGCCTGCATCAAGGATGAATTGTTTCTTTAACCCGCTTGCATTAGTAGGGAAGCCGGATACCACATGGTGCGTATTGGCATCAGCCCATGAATATTTCATTTGCAGCCATGGCATTATCCTGTTTCCTATTACTGTTTCCGCTTTCACGGCGCTCCCCAGGTTCGGGTTCAGGTAGGTATCGGCGGTAAACAGGTCAACATACACTACAGAACGTTTATAATCATCCGGGTCGCTACTTAGTAATGTATAGCTAGTCATTTGCGCTGTGCTTGCCAGGCTGCAGGACAGTATTGCAGCATTTAGCATCATTTTTCTTATCATCTTATGCCTTTTTATTTGATGACAAATCTAGCGGCATAAAATGTTTTTCGAAATACCGTGAAGAGGGTATTTCGAAGGCTGGGTTAAAATGGTTTTATGTAATGAGATAGATCAGAAAGTCTTTTCTTATCAGCACTGGCAAGTATCAGTTTTTCCAGTCGTGATTGTTGCGTCTTTTCCTGTTTGGCACCCATTACCTGGTGAATGGTGACTTTTCGGTATGATGGTGCCTGGGCAGCGAAGAACGTCCAGGTGGGTTTGTTGGCTTTGAACAGCTTTTCATAAGCAGCAGCCAATGCTACTTCACCCCGCTCGTAAGAGTATATTTTTGATTTGTGTTCTTTTCTCTTTTCATATGCCGCAATGCCCTCAGGTTTCATTAATCCCTGCTTTTGCAGTTTTTCCACTTTTGCTATGTTCACTGCACTCCATATACTGGATGGTTGCCTTTTTGTGAAACGGATAAAATAACTGGCTTCATCTATTGACTTCCTCACTCCATCTATCCAGCCAAAGCAAAGGGCCTCATCTACAGATTCAGGCCATGTCACAGATGCTTTACCGCTGCTTATTTTATAATATCCCAGAAAGAGCTCATCAGCTTTTTTATACGGCTTCATGAACCATTTGCGCAGGTCATTTTTTGTTGCAAAGATTTGAATGTCTATTCTATTTATGAATTGATTGTTTCATCTCTTCCAGCATCCTTATTATTTTGGCCAGTTTCTCCGTTTCTATGGTATTCAGTTTTTTCTGCAGTGCTTCTATTTCCAGTTTTGCATCCAGGTTGGTCTGGTAGTCAGCTTGCGCCTGCATACGGTCGCGTTCGCTTTGCCTGTTCTGCGCCATCATAATAATGGGTGCTGCGTATGCTGCCTGTGTGGAAAAAAGCAGGTTAAGTAATATGAACGGGTATACATCCCAGTGGTAACAAAAGCCCGCTATATTCAGCCCCATCCATAGCACAACCAGTATAGATTGTATAATGATGAACGCCCATGAGCCCATGCCGTTAGCTACCCCATCGGCAAGCCTTTGGCCAAAGCCTAAGGTTTCAGCATGTTCATCATGCCAGTTCTTCTTGCCTTCAAATTGCAACAGCCTTTTTATCTTTGCCTTAGTGGTCATGTTTTGGGAATTTACGCTCAAACAAAAGTAGTCATTGAAAAGTAATCCTTTTTATAAATTATCCCCGTTTGTACTGTGATCAGTGGGCTTGCATTCCATTAAACAGGAGTGGCGTATCTTGCGCCATTAATGAGCGACCAGGCATACAGATACTTTTGCATTAATAAACCACACAACATGGTGTCCCAGTTTGTGAGCTCGCACGACGTTGGCTTGCTGGGAGATCTTGATTATGTCTTTCCGGAAGGTACGCATGCTATAGGTCGGCTCGATAATCATTCCGAAGGCCTGCTGCTGCTTACTACGAATAAGAAAGTAACACGGCTCTTATTTGAGGGTGCGGTGCCGCATAAACGTACCTACCTTGTCCAGGTGAAAGACGTGGTAAACGAGGAAAGCCTGCATAAGTTGCAAACGGGTGTTACTATCCGTATAGCAGGTGGTATAGATTATACTACTCCTGCCTGCGATGTGGAGATCGTAGATAAGCCATCAGGATTGATAGACGGTGCTTTTGAATACCGGCCTGATATACCGCATACCTGGCTGCTTATTACACTTACAGAGGGCAAGTATCACCAGGTGCGCAAAATGGTAAAAGCAGTACGCCACCGCTGCCAGCGGCTCATCAGGGTATCAATAGAAGACATGAAACTCGGTAGCCTGCCTGCAGGTGCAGTAAGAGAGTTTGAAGAGAAAGAATTTTTTGAACTTCTGAAGATCGATAACTACCAATAATGGATGAGATATTAGAAATAGGCCTCGACTCGCCGGATGGAACCATAGATTGTCGGCTGGAACCGCAAAGAGACAATGGTATATTATCCTACAGCGCAACCATACTATACCCCGGCATGATAAACGGTTATAACAGGTCAGAGATATTCTGTTACACCATGGTAAAGCAAGGCAGTGTATGGGTCTTTGATACAAACGAAGACGGTATACACCCTAAGATACAGAAACTGGAAGAGCAGCTGGCCGGAATTATTGCAAAGCTTTTTGTAAGTTGTTTATTTTGCCAAACGAGCTACCAGCTTGTTTTGCACCTTTTTGACTGCAATCAGATACCAGCCAAAGAGC
>JAOQAP010000221.1 GCA_025963465.1 Flavipsychrobacter sp. | reverse complement strand
TGAAGGGCAGCAGCTGGATATGGATTTTGAAAGCTGTAACGATGTAAGCATTGACGAGTATATACACATGATCACCTTAAAGACATCTGTATTGCTTGCTTGCAGCCTGAAGATGGGTGCGCTGGTAGGTGGTGCATTCGGTGATAATGCAAATAAGCTATATGCTTTTGGTAAGAACATGGGCATCGCTTTCCAGCTACAGGATGATTACCTTGATGCCTTTGGTGATGCGGGCAAACTTGGTAAACAGAACGGTGGCGATATTATAGCAAATAAAAAGACATACCTGCTTATAAAGGCGCGTGAGAATGCTAATGAGCAACAGCAAAAAGAGATTGATAATTTATTACAACAGGATGCTAACAATAAAGTTGCTGCAATGCTTGCTCTTTATACTGCTACAGGAGCTGATGGACAGTGCCGTGATGCGGTAGCACAATATTCTAAAATGGCATTTGATTGCCTGGAAGACCTGGCCATACCAGTAAGCAGAAAAGGCCCCTTGCTCGAGCTTGCTAATTATTTACTGATGAGGGACAAATAGTTTATTCGAATGAAACAATTATCAGTACTGATTGCGCTGGCTTTACTTGTATGTTCAGGTTGTTCTAAAAAAACAAGCCCTGCAACTTCATCAACAGGTACCTACAAGGGTGTTATTATCAAGAACGCATGTTGTCTTATTGTGATACACTCGATCGGCTCTAACCTTTTAGGCCAGGACTGGACGGATAATGGCAGTACCGGTAACATAAGATACGATCATGCTTTTAAAGTGGCTAATCCTTGCCAGTTTGGTAATCATGTAGAGGGTGATACTATTAGCTTTAATGTAGTAAAGCCACAGGCTCAGAATTGCGCCTGCTGTATGATGTTTACTACTACCCCGGATACCGCATATTCAATAGAAGTGGTCAAATAAATTACTTTTAATAATTACTTTTGTTGTCATGAACTACTGGCTTGTAAAATCAGAACCATTCAAATACAGTTGGGACCAATTTGTAAAAGATAAGAAGACCTTCTGGGACGGTGTGCGCAATTATGCTGCACGTAATAACCTGAAGGCAATGAAAAAAGGAGATCATGTTTTCTTTTACCATAGCAACGAGGGACTTGCGATTGTTGGTATTGCAGAAGTAGCCAAAGAAGCTTACCAGGATCCCACTACCGACGATCCGAATTGGGTAGTAGTGGAACTGAAGCCGCTCAAACCAATGCCGAAACCAGTTACACTAGCCGACATTAAAGCCGAAAGCTCATTGGCTGATATGGACCTTGTAAGATTATCCCGCTTATCAGTCGGTGCCGTAAAACCAGATGAATATAAGAAGGTCCTTAAAATGGGTGGGCTGTAATTACTTTACAATTACGCCCTCCTCAAAAAGGAATAAGTAACTGCCGAATGAACTATCGATGCCAAACTGCATGGCGGTGATCTCTGCGCCGTTATAAGTAAGTCCTTTTACGGTTTTATAATCAGCGAGTTTGTTTTCATTCTTGATATCCAGTACCATCCTGGCACAAAGTCCATCGCCCTCAATAGATACGAACATGAATGGCTTCTTGGCTCTTTCCACATATTTTTCTATATAGAAATGGAGCTTCTTGCGGTCATGCATATTCAGCTGTTTTATCAGCTCTGCTTTATACTGTATGTCATCAGGAGAATATTGTAATAGAATAGGATCGTCTGTAGTACAGGTAACAACATGCTTATGATGGCATGATGTGAGCAATAGCGCCAGGCAAAGGAAGAGAATAGTATGTTTCATATTTCAGTGTTTGCGGATAGCCAGTGCAATATACTGAAATCCCTAACGGGGAGTATTACTTGCCGGTATATGTTCCCGGTTTCCAGTCTTTCTGTAATTCTTTAGAAGTTTTAGTACTGCCGTCATGGCTCCATCCTGGTGGACGCAGCAGGTAGTTCAGCTTTGTGCGAAGAGAGGTGGTTTTGCGCAGGTCTTTGCCTATGGCCTGCCATTCATGCGTTACAATGTGTACAGGGTGAAAAGGTTTTTTGAGAGGAGTAGTGAGTCCATAGTAAGGTTTCTCTCCGGGCAATTCTTCCGTGAATGTCCCGAACATCCTGTCCCAGAAAATGAATACCATACCCATATTCCTGTCCAGGTAAGGTATGTTACTGGCATGATGTACCCTGTGATGAGACGGTGTTACGAATATATATTCTATCCATCGCGGTAATTTCTTAATAGATTGTGTGTGTACCAGTATGCCATATATCTGTGTCACGGAAAACATGAATACGATATCCATTGGTTTAAAGTTCAATAATACCAGCGGTATAAAATACAGGTACTTATATACCGGCATGAACACTGATGATCTGAATCCTGTGCTGAGATTATACTCAGGTGATGAGTGATGGGTAACATGCACAGCCCAGAATAACCTTACTGAATGATCTACATAATGCTCCGTCCAAAAGAGCAGGTCCTCACCGAATAATAATACTAGCCAGTAAACCACAGGATTCCATGTAATGGGAAGATGGTATTGATAAATAAAATTCATCAGTGCAAATGCAATGAACAACCGGAGCATCAGATCTACACCGGCATTAAGCAGGTTAAGATAGATGTTGACAGCAGTCTCCTTCCAGCTATAAAATTTCCTGTGTTTGAAGTTACTCAACAGTATCTCCAGCGGAATGATTATAACATAGATAGGGATGGAGAACAGAAGTACTACCTGTTTCTGAAATTCATTCATTGGCTGCGTAATAAAAAAGCCTGCCCGTAGGCAGGCTTGTAATCTATTGTTTAAAAATCCTGTTCATGCTTAAATTGCAATATTGCTCTATTAAGCCATTATCTATTAAACAGTCATTATTTCTTTTTCCTTATCCTTGCAGTGCTGGTCTACAAGCGCAATGAACTTATCTGTAACGCCCTGTACAGCAGTTTCTCCATCTTTGGCAGCATCTTCGCTCAGGCCATCTTTCTGTAATTTCTTTATCTGCTCAATAGAGTCTCTTCTTATACTGCGTACTGCTACTTTCGCCTGTTCACCTTCACCAAATGCACGCTTTGCAAATTCCTTACGGCGTTCTTCAGTAAGCGGTGGCAGGTATAGCCTGATATAATTACCGTCATTCTGAGGATTCAATCCTATATTAGAAGCTATAATAGCTCTTTCTATTGCCTGTAGCATGTTCTTTTCCCATGGCTGTATAGATATGGTACGCGCATCGGCTACGGTCACATTCGCCACCTGGTTCAGTGGGGTAGGGTTGCCATAGTAATCCACGTAGATGCCATCCACTACCTGTGGTGTTGCCTTTCCGGCACGTATCTTACTGAGTTCTGCCTCAAGGTGGCTTATCGCCTTTTTCATTTGTACAGAAACATCATCAATTATCATCCCTAATTCCTCAGTCATATGATTGCTGTTTTTTGCAGGTAGCAAATGTAAAAAATGTTCGGGAAACTATGGAACCCATGTTACAACTATATCATCATTGATATTAGTAATACTTTATGCATATCTATTTGGATACAGCCGCAACTAGTGGTAAATTTGCATAAATAGGTTTTCAATGGAAACAACAATAAGTGCTCCTGTAAAGCTGACTGCTAATACAGTGGCCGAAGTGAAAAGACTGATTGGTGAGCCTGGTTTTGACCAAAGCCAGTATCTGAGGGTAGGTGTAAAAGGTGGTGGCTGTTCAGGTCTTAGTTATGTGCTTGGTTTTGACGTAAAGGAAGCTGACGACGAAATATATGAAATAGATGGCATCCAGGTAATTATGAAGAATGCACACGGCATTTATCTTATGGGTATGGAGGTTGACTATTCTGATGGGCTTAATGCCCGCGGTTTCGTGTTCAATAATCCAAATGCCTCTTCTTCATGCGGCTGTGGCAGCTCATTCAGCGTATAGTTCAAAATCTGTAGATATTTAACCAAAAGTTACAATTTGCTATGGAGCTTACTCCTTTTACGCTTGATGAAGCTACCGAAATATGGGACGATTTTGAAGATCTGAAAGACACGGAATTCCATCTTGCAGCAATAGAGTACTTTGTTCATGATGTGGTTATCTGCCCGTTTCATGAAGCAGATAAGGCCAAATTCATACAGCTGTATGATAGCGTTAAAGATGGTAAAGTGGCTTTGGAGGCGTATTCCGGGGCTGAATATGATGTAATGATAGTAGCGTGTGATGTAGCAGACGAGTCTGTATTCAGCTACGTAAGTATCCGTTCATTTGCCGTGGAGAAAGGAATAAGCTACAATTTCTTTCAGCATTCCTGATCATTGAGAGGCGGATCATTCGTCTTCGACACGTAAAAATTCAAGTATTATATCCGGATTTAGTGTCATGCCGTGATCCCCTGCATTTATCTCATCAACTAGTTTTTTTAATTTCAGAAGCCTTGCGTCCTGGTTCATTTTACTAATTAGTGCCGCGACTTCTTTGCTTACTTCTTTTTTCATTTCCGGTGAAAAATCGTTAAAATTCCCTGCTGAGATATCGTTTATTTCTACTGTTATTGCTTTCATGGGCTAGCTATTGTTAATTGATGGTTAACAATATTATTATATTTTCCTGTGAAATAATTGACATTAACATGTATGGACATGTATTATGTATATATGCCTATTTAACAGGTGTAAATGGGCTTTTATTTAAAAATGGGGGCGATTTTTTCGTAGGAAAAGCGGTGTGAGTTACCCCATCTTGTCAGAAATAACCAAGATAATTCTTTGAGTGGGTAGTGTACTCTATACATACTTCGTCCCCCTCATTGATGCGATAATAATCAGCTTCAGATACTTCGATACTTAGCTTTATACGGGAGTCGATATAGAAGTAATAAGTGTTTTTTACGCCCAGGTATAGCTTCCGGGTAACATGGCTTATCTCTATGGTCTTTGTCCTATCTCTTATATCCCATTGTATCTTCCTCAGGTTTATCCTGTAGGTAAGGTATGTAGAGATGGAGGAAATAGAAAGTAGCACACCTGCAGCTACATAGAATTTGGGTACAGAAAACGCATTTGGAGCACCGTCTGAGGCCCTGTACCATGCTCCGGCAAAAGGGATGATAAAACTCATGATCATGAGCATACGGAATGTTTTATAGTACTGGCTGCGCTCTTTTGATTCCTTTCTCTGCAGAAAGCTAAGCTCGTCAGTAGCTAATGGTTCCATATATCTTTGCACTTCCGGTGTCACGGTCAGTTATTTAGTCCATATATGCCGTTGTACTTATCCTCTATGTATTGCATGAAGTATGCGGCATCTAATCCTTTTCCTGTTATGCGGGTACACAGCTCTTCGGAGTTATATTTTCTTCCGTGTACGTGGACCTTTTCTCTAAGCCAGCCGAGGAGTGCATTCATTTCACCATTTTGTACCAGTTGTTGCAGGCCGTTAATATCCTGCTGCGCCTGGTGATAAAACTGTGCTGCATAGAA
>JAOQAP010000184.1 GCA_025963465.1 Flavipsychrobacter sp. | reverse complement strand
AGGACCCGCAAAATCCGTTTGCCCCGCACTGGCACACACATGCTGATGTTATGAGCATAATAGATAAAGGCACCCTGAAAGCAGTAGGCCAAACCCTGCTACAGGCCATATACGAAACAGCACAACCCAATATTTAAGCTTTTGTTTTATTGATTACAAAAGCCCCATCATTAGTTTACAGTATATTTGCCGCATTATAATTGATCGATCTTGAAGTACCGCAACGCCATAATCTTAGTTTTTATCATCATCATAGCCGATCAGGCCTTGAAATATTTTGTAAAAACACACTTTTGCAACGGGGATGATGTCCGTATTATGGGCAGCTGGTTTCGCCTCCATTTTATAGAAAATGAAGGTATGGCCTACGGTATGAAGCTGAGCGAATCAGTGATAGGCAAGGTTATTTTATCATCTTTCCGGCTGGTAGCGGTTATTTTCGGCTTCTTCCTGCTCAAAAAGCTGGTGGTTAAGGGCTACAGCAAGGGTGCTATCATTTGCGGCGCATTAATACTTGCAGGTGCTATGGGCAACCTGGTAGACAGTCTGTTCTATGGCCTTATCTTCACAGACAGCCCCTACTCATGCTTCTCCGGCAACTACGATAGCCTCAAAAGCATGATGCAAAACCACAACCAGACTGCGGTCGCCCGGCTTACCTCTTTCGGGCATGGCTACGGCAAATTTCTGCAGGGCAAGGTGGTAGATATGTTGTACTTTCCAATGCTGGAAACAACAACTCCGAAGTGGGTTCCTTTTATAGGTGGAAAGAATTTCATATTTTTCGAACCGGTATTCAACATTGCTGATGCTGCCATATCCGTTGGTGTGTTAACATTGGTGTTTTTTCAGAAAAGATTAATTCATAGAGAAACTTCGACTCCGGCTGTTACAGAACAATAATTATGTCTGACGAATCAGGAACTATTTTGGTCAATGTTTGGCTCGCAGGTCGCAGCTATCCCATCCGCATCAAGCCGGAAGAGGAGTCAGCTGTGCGCAAAGCAGTGAAACTGGCAGACCAGAGAGTAAATGAAATGCGCACGCACTATGCCGGTAAAGACGATCAGGACTTTATGGCCATGACGCTCCTTTCCCTTGCTGCCGACAGTGCTATAGAATCCTTCAATAATCCTGTTATGACGGAAGAGCTGAATAAGCTGTCAGGGAAAATAGATAGGGCTTTAAAAGAATAATTAGGTCTCTGTCTCTTCAGTACCACGCCATTAAGCAAATAAAAACGCTGCATCTTTCCCTCCGGGATAATAAAAGGTTATTATTTTTGATGTACTTTTCCACTTCATGCGGCCTAAAATATTATTATTATTTTGTTGCTTATGTATTTGCTCTTCTCTTTTAGCACAGTCTAAAAAAGCAGGTAAATTCTATGGTAAAGCATTGAAATACAAGGCTGCGAAAAAACCGGGCAAGGCCATCAAAAAAATGGCCAAATCCATTAACAAAGATCCCCGTTCCCCGGAGGCATATAGCGAATTGGGCGAATGGTATTTTGATGCTCATAAATTTACCCAGGCCGCAGAGGTATTTAAAAATGCGTCCGCACATTGTCAGAACGGGGCATTACGCTTTGCAAAGCCTTATGCCCGCACACTTATTTATGCTGGTCAGGCTGACAAGGCACTTTCCGTTATCAACTCATTAGCTACAATCCGCGATAGTGTAGAATGGAACAAAATGCGGCAACAGGCAATATTTGTAAAACAATATGGAAGACCTGTATGCCAGCCACCTGTTGCTATGAGCGCGCGTATCAATAGCCCGGTACCTGAGCTGTTCCCTTCTATGGCAGTAGATACCGCAACCATATATTTTACACGCAGGGTAAACAACGAGAATGATGATTATTTCGCAGTATCAAAAGATACCTGCAGCGAATGGTACAACACCCGTAATCTCGGGTACCCGGCCAATTCCCCTGAACAGGAATTGGCACAATGTATATCACCTGATGGTCACTACCTGTTCGTTACACGTTGCGGCAATCGTAGCGAAGATGGTTTTGCAGAAGGCGGCTGCGACATATTTATGGCTTATCGCGTAGCTAATGACAGCGACTGGACAACTCCACAGCCCTTTGGCTTTACTATTAATACGCCCGACTTTGAAGGCATGCCTACCGTTTCCCCCGATACACGTGAATTGTATTTTGTAAGCGACCGTAAAGGTGGCTATGGCGGCTATGACATCTATGTTTCACGTTTTGAAGAAGGCCTGTGGCAGCCTCCGGTTAATCTTGGCCCTGCCATAAACACAGCAGGCAATGAAACAGCGCCCTACATGAATATGGACAATAAAACGCTGTTCTTTACCAGTGATGGTCATACCGGCTTTGGCGGCACTGACATATTTGTGAGCCAGAGAAAAACAGATGGTTCTTGGCAGGTAGCTCAGAATATTGGCTATCCCATCAACACTGCATACGATGAGAAGAGCTCCTGTATGGCTCTCGATGGTAAGAAATTGTACTTCGCATCAGATCGCAATGGCCCTGCCGGCAACTACGATATATTTGAAGCATACATGCCCTATGATTTACGCCCTGACCCTGTAAGTTACATAGCAGGATACGTATACGACAGCCTCAATAAATCGAAGCTTACCTCTGCTTCCATCTACATCTGCACCCGCCGCGATGATACTTTGTATCAGTTCAAAAGCAATCGTGGCGATGCTTCATTCATTGTTACCTTACCGCTCAATAATACTTATATCATTCATACCGGTTACATGGGCCACTTGGACGTAAATGACACCGTTGTCTTCGACAAACAATATACCCAGGAGCCAATGATACATAATATTGCTATGCTGCCGTCTAATTGGGAAGAGATCCGGGCTATAAGTGATACACTCATAGCTACCGTGCATTTCGAGGCCAATGTTACCGAGCTGTCAGAGTTGGATAAAGGCATACTTAAAGAAGCGCTGTCCCCATGGCAGCAACACAGAAATTATACGATAACGGTGAACGCCTATACAGATAATTCAGGCAACCCGATGCTGAACGAAGAACTATCCACACGTAGGGCGTCTATTGTAGCTAAAGAGGTCGCCGATATTGGCATAGAAGGCATAGCCATATTGTCTAAAGGCTGGGGAGAGATAAATACTGTGGCTACCAATGAAACGGAGGAAGGGCGTCGCGCTAACCGCAGAGTGGAAATAAGGATAAGGCGGTAACTTAACTATTTGATAGAGCTGTGGTCATAATAAAATCACTGCTATTGCATATCTTGCAGCATTATAACAACGACTTTCTTACAACATAATTCATATCAAAATGGCATTAGCAAATATTTTCAGCAAAGACGTAGCAGCAGGCATAATAAAAAGAATAGAGCAGCTTACACCAGCCACTACTGCAAAGTGGGGCAAAATGAATGTCGCGCAAATGCTGGCGCACTGCAATGTCACTTATGAGCTGATTTATGAAGACAAGCACCCAAAGCCTAATTTTTTACTGAAATTGTTGCTGAAAACAGTTGTTAAAAAAGCAGTGACCAATGAGGCACCGTACAAGCAGAACTTGCGTACAGCGCCTGCATTTCTTATCGTTGACGAGCGTGTGTTTGAAAACGAAAAAAAGCGCCTGATCGAACATATCAGTAAGACACAGCAGCTGGGAGAGTCACACTTTCACAACAAAGTATCTCATTCTTTTGGTGTATTAACAAGCACTGAGTGGAACAACATGTTCTACAAGCATCTCGATCATCACCTTACTCAATTTGGTGTATAGCGTTTAGTTATTGCTTTACTACCCTTATGTTTTGCCTGCTGCCGTCGGTCGCCGTTAGCTGCACTATATACATGCCTGGTGGCAAGTGTGCTATGTTGATCGTTTCTTTATCGGAGATTATATCGCCTGCATACTGCAACCTGCCGGGCATATCAAATATGTTCACCGTACTGGCCGCACCATGTTCTATTGTTATATTGTCCGTCATAGGATTAGGATAAACTGTAACAGCCGACACTATACCACTTATATGATTCGCTTGCAATGAAGCATCCCCGATATAAAAATCATGCTTGTTAACCACGGTCATAAAACTATCGGAAAATTGCCATTTTCCCTCTGGTTCTGAAGATGGTATAATATAGCTCCAGTACCAGTAAGAGGCTGCATAAGATGTGGTCGATGTGTGGCTCCAGTTTTTATACACCGTTCCATCCGGACGTGTTATTTTAAAGAACGATTTATTTGCGGGCTGTTCATCATGAAAATAAACAGCGAAATATATCTTACTGCCCTGCAAAAAAGTATCCGCTGCATTCACCGTGTCCCTTAACGGACAAGATGCAAAGCCGGGCGGAGCAGTATGTGTCATCAGTGCATTCACCTGCGATTCATAATAAGGCTTTTGAGTGTTCCATAGCGATGGTAGCGCATTACAGCTTCCCATCCATGGATCGCGCACATTACCTGAAGCATCATGTACTTCAAAGTGCAGGTGCGGCCCCGTCGAGCTGCCGGAGCTACCTACATATCCCAGGTGTTCTCCCAATACCACCGTAGCTCCTACTGCTTTTGTGGTAGGTGTGCCGGTTTTCATATGCCCGTACCATGCTACTGTACCGTCACTATGCTGTATATATACTGAGTTCCATGTCCCCGATCCCATTGCACAGTTATGATCAGGGTTCCCATCTGTTTTACCAATTATGGTTCCCGGTGCTGCTGCTATTATTTCTACATGTTCATCTTCCATATTATTCCAGTCAAACGGCGAAAGGAAAATATCAGTTCCCGCATGGTTATACCCGCTACTCAGGTCATACGTGCGTGTACCACAGTTGTAATCCTGCAGGTGGCTGGGATATGTAGCGTCCTCGTCTATATAATTACTGATCCCATACACACAAAAATAATTACCCTTCACCTGGTGCAGCGGCCAGTCAAATAGTACGGCTGTTTTCTTAGCACTGCGAGACTAAGTATCTGCTTTACTATGGTCTTGCAACTTGCCGTCCCTTATCAGCATCTTCCTGTTACTGTCCAACATTTTTTCAATTGCTTTTCGCTGTGCTACAGCTACACATTCCGTTACTCCCTTAGGACCTATATCACCACCACCCATAGGCATCATTTCCTGCGCATGTACTGCAAAGGAAAAAAACATAAATAATATTGCAGAAAATAGAGCTCTCATAGCAAAGATTTTTTCTAAATTACACAAAACGAATACATGAAAGATGTCATTAAAGAAATCTAATAAAAAATAAAGAGCAGATAGATGATTAATCTCTGCCCTTTTCAAATATTTTGTTTGTTTTTACCTATATAAATGCTGATTGCTGATAAAAATCATCAACTCGCTCTATTTGAACATCACGAGTTTACCACTGTCATAAATGCCAAAGCCGTCACTGGAACTAAGAAACAGTAACTTGTTATCTGTTGTAAATTCCACATTCATAATATTCATTGCTACACCGATAGCACGTGGTTCATTTTGCCAGTTCAGTTTAGGGTTGAATAATCGCCGTGGTGTCCCAAATTTACCATCAGTGGTCAAATTGACCTTATAGAAACCGTTTGAACTTGCAAAATAAATGCAATTATCAATGCTATTATAAGTGCCTGGGCCAACAAACAATTGCCCCTTCGATTTTGGGGAGATAATTGTATCTGCTGGTATCATACCATTGAATATTTTCGTTACCATTCTGTCTGGCGCTATTCTGTATATCTCTCCTGTGTTGTCAAAATGTTGTAGTCCTGACGTAATATAAGTATTGCCGCTATTATCGTCAAAAATAGATTGTACATATAGGCTATTTATACCGATGCTATCATATCTATTGCTAAGTATCCGTTCTTTTTTAGTATCAAAGATCTCTATCTCACTACCAAACTCCCCAAACCGTGAATACATCCACCACCTACCCCCTTTATCAAGATAAGTGAATTGCGGTACAGTGAAAAAAGCATCCATTTTCCTAAAGAACAACCCAAATATTCTTTTACGGTAATGAAATCCAGGAGAATGATTTGTAAATTTAGTCCACCGTTTTTTTTCAACTGGTTGGTATACTGCATATGGAACAGTCAAGAATAATTTATTCTGAGCATTAAAACACATTGCAGTTATGTGATATCCTGCCTTAAGGAACAAGGAAACGGAATGGCCTGAAGCATGGACCTTATAAATGTTGCCGGTATTAGTACCAGCGAACACTTCACCACTCTTGCCTGTACAAATGGCAGTATAGCGAAATGAAGTATCCGGATGAATAATTGCTATAATGTCTGGTTTGGTAAGATCCCATACTACTATTGCACCGCTATCATTAATGGCAAATAGTGTACTATTGGTAGTAACAAAAGAGCGGTAATTGATCGATGTTCTGGATATTTGCTCGACATTCGGTTCAACTTGAGCAAAACAGTATTGCTTGCAGAAAACGATGACAATAATTAAAGAGAATCGATACTTTAATAGTATCAATATTCGCTCAAATAAGGGTGCTCCACATTTATACCAAGGATAGAAATACATATTGCACAACAAAAAGTAAAATTCGCTTAATATTTTGCATAAAAAAAGTCCTTTACGGTTAAGTAAAGGACTTTTAAAAGAATATGGCAGCTACCTACTCTCCCGCATTGTTGTGCAGTACCATCGGCCATGGCGGGCTTAACTTCTCTGTTCGGAATGGGAAGAGGTGAACACCGCCGGCAATACCACCATAAGATG
>JAOQAP010000179.1 GCA_025963465.1 Flavipsychrobacter sp. | reverse complement strand
CATGGGACAGAGCCACTATAACACTGGTAGACCGCTATGAACAGGGCGAAAAAGAGCAGGAACTGCTGCTGAAAATAAAAGATCAGTATTTCAGGAAAAAATACCTGTTGCGGATTAAGGAAAGAATTGATAGATTTGCAGCCCGATGAAAAAGTCGTAAGCTTTTAGTCGTAAGTGGTTAGCTACTTACAACTTATTACTTACGGTTTGCAACCGAAGCGCCCAGATGGCGGAATTGGTAGACGCGCTAGACTCAAAATCTGGTTTTCGCAAGGAAGTGCAGGTTCGATTCCTGTTCTGGGCACCAAACAGGAAGAGGGGTTAATTTTTTTAACCCCTCTTCCTTTAATTCATCTAAAGCCGCTCTGGTAGCGAGAAGCGTAGGTATCACTCCTTCCTGCTTATTTTATACTTAATCCTTTTACTGGTGCTTTGCATTTTCTCCAAATGGGGCACATTTTTTTCCTTCTTGCTCAAAAACTCTGAAAACTATTGGTGCAGCAGCATCATCACCCGAAGCCCGTTTCTATAGAAAATATTTTTTTAGCCAGTCGCGAACAGGTTCGTCATATAGTTTCAAACAGGCATAAGCTATGACGATGCTACTTATAAAAAGCAAAAAACCGATAGAAAGCTCATGTGATTTTGATGTATTATTATTTGCTACCCACGCTTTATAAAGATAAATTAACGGGTAATGTGTAATGAAGATAGGATAGGATATATCTCCGAGAAACCTGCATACTCTTGTTGAATATTTTGACATAATATTGCCTCCTGCGCCAATAGCAACAATCAATGGGAATAGAACAAGAATAGAGAATAATTCGTACAATCCGTTCATCCAAAGATGCTCTCTGCCGCCTATTCTCGGAACCGATAAAATGAGCACAATTAGTAGGCTGCATACGGCAAAAGCATTTTTAATATATATTAACTTCTTCATACGAGACAGCAAAACACCAGCAAAAAAAGGATAAAGTAAACGGGTAAAGCCAAGGGCCAGATCGGCTCTGTAAAGACTCCACCCGCCCATAACATCGCCTTGTGGTCCCAGTATAGTTAGGCGTATTAACAAGCCAGCGAATAATATTACAAATATGGCAAGCAGTGTATTAGAGAATTTACGAAAAACGAGGGCGTAAAGAAAGTTTGCGATGTATTCAAAAAATAGCGACCAGGTTGGGCCATTCAGCGGGTACATATCATGCTCACTGCGTATGTTCACTGAAGGAAGCAACGGTATGAGTGCAACACCTGCCAGCAATACAAGCAGCATTTTCCAAACAGGAGTTTCATTAACCAGGGGGGACATCACGTTACTTTGAAAATAGAAAAGGGCTGCACCGATTAACATACCCATAATAGCCATCGGTTGCAAGCGGATTAGGCGACGCTTATAAAAATCCCATTTGGTCATAGTTCCCCACCCGGAGTCATAAGCATACGCGACAACAAAACCAGACAATACAAAAAAGAAGTCCACAGCTAAATAGCCGTGATTAACTATCTGGATAAAACGATCTCCGTTATCGTAGGTTTGAAAGATGTGATAGAGGACAACCATAAGGGCGGCTATACCGCGCAATCCGTCCAGAATCTGGTAATGGCTTTTTGACTCGAGATTTGCAGGAGTTTTGTTCATTGATTGGAATACAAACTTAGTTATAAATAGAATAAAGCCATGCGTAAATGTTGTTGAAGTGGTCTGGAATAAGAAAACTTGGAATGCTATAAATAATAGCTATAAGAAGCGTAACCAATAACAGCTTTCGGATATTTGCGGACATTATGCAAAATTAAGAATTCCCCGTTAAGTGTAGTCTTCCCATAAATAAAAAAGGTGTTTGGTATAGACTTCGCCTATGTCACAGTAGAGGCCAGTATTTGACTGGCAAATAAAAACTTACGGCAAAAAGGACCTTTTTAAATGATAGATTTTATAAAAGAAATCTCTTATTTGGTTCGAAGTTTTGTCTGTTAGGGGCACCAAAATGAGAGCGGAGAGCGACAGAGCGTAAGAGCGATGTTCTCTCCGTTTTTGTTTTTATTTGCTCTTGAGTATTGATTCCGCAAATCGGGAGATTTGTCGCCATTACGACGGAATCAGAGATTGCCGCCGAACGATGTTTATCTATTTATAGTTTTGGAAGAATGCCAACAACGGGAGATATTTAAACTATTCATAAACTCTTTTGGAAGCGTTGTACAAAGTCGGTATTTTTATATAGGTAATTATTCACTCTGAAATAAAAAAGATATGCATTTACCTAAAACTAAATCAGGAGTACTGGCGTGTTTCTTGTTGTTGCAGTTCTGTGCTGCCTATGCGCAGGTGCATACCTTTAGTTTTACCGGCACCAGCCAATCGTGGACTGTGCCACCTGCAATTACAAGTATTGCCGTAGATGTAGTAGGCGCCAGCGGCGGCAGAGGCCTATCAGTTATGTACGGTACTACTTTTTTCAACAATGCAGGCGGCGGCGGTGGCAGGGTTCAGTGTAGAATGGCGGTGACACCGGGCATGGTGCTACAGATCTACGTAGGAGGCAAGGGTGACACCTCTAGCCCGGGAACAGGCGGGTTTAACGGAGGCGGCAGCGGCCTCTCAATAGGATGGGGCGGCGGCGGCGGTGGCGGCTCAGATATTCGCATTGCGCCTTATTCCCTCAATGACCGCGTGATAGTGGCCGGCGGCGGCGGTGGTGGTGGCCTTGTCTGTCCCGGAACCATTGATATTCTGAAAGGCGGGCCCGGCGGCGGAACGATCGGCGTTTGGGGCCAAGCATGTTACGGAATCACTCAAGGCAAGGGCGGAACCGATACATCAGGTGGGATAGGCGGATACAACGGAACTATTTACGCGCCATCAGGGGCACTGGGCATGGGTGGCAACGGTGCTCCCGGCTACTACGGAAGCGCAGGTGGCGGAGGAGGATATTATGGCGGCGGCGGTTCGGTGAATGCGGGTGGTGGCGGTGGATCGTCCAGAGTTGATACGATATTGGCTTCAGGTATCATACATACAACTGACTACAACAATGCCGGAAATGGTATGGTCACAATTACCGAACTGTCAGTTGTGGGAGTGAACACAGTTGAACCTGAAGACATAACCCTATTCCCTAATCCTGCGACTGATGAACTGATGATATATACCGGCGCAACACCTTACAATACCTGCTATGTCAGTAATACACTAGGACAGGTGGTCATGCGCAAGGATATTGTATCCACACAGACCAAACTGATATTGAACGGGTTGCCTGGTGGCATGTATTATCTTACGCTGAGCGGAGCTTACGCGACAAATGTGCTCCGATTCATAAAAAAATAGCGGGGAGTATTTCAGACCAACAGCTTTACGCAACAATATATCTCGCGAAAGAATTCTTTATTGGGTTTGAAATTTTGTCAGTTAGGAGCACGTAAAAGAGAAAGGGAGCGGTAGCGCGTTTAGCGATGGTTGCTCCCGGGCCTCCTATTTTGCAAGCGTTACAAACGGCTCACTCAAAGATACTCCTTACAAACACAGAGCAGAGAAAAAGACAAACAAAGCACATGGCTCCTACTGGACTACTGACACACTCTTGCCGAGCGTTTTGAATCTGTCGCCGTTTTTCTGAACAACGGTAATGGTGATATAGCCGGTCTTACTTGTATTTATATCTCTTACTGTGCCTGATTTCCCCTTGTGAGTTCCGGCTATTACGATACATTCGTCCCCGTCTTTTAATTTCACTTCTTTGCTCATAAAGTAAAAATACAGCAACGTATAATTATATCAAAGTGGGCATAAAAAAACTGCCACCTTTCGGGTGGCAGTTTTTAATTACTTCTTAGTGAATTTCAGTTCCATGTTCTTAAACTCCTTACCGCCTGCCTGGGTTACATACATCTCCATTACCTGGTGTTTATCATCCGGGAACTTAGTGACTTCTCTTATGTCCATATCCTTACCGGTTGTGGGGTCCACGCATTTACCGGTAAGTGTGAGTGTTTTCGTTGCTGCATCATACGGGCCTTGTATACACCATATACCTGTACCCATATTATCTATCCATGTATTTACAAACACCTTCTTTACATTATCATAAGCCATGGTGCTGATACCTTCAAACGGCATACCCATCATATTGCTCTTATGGACAGACTGCTGGTAACGGCCACCCAATATCATCTTCACCTCAGAGGCACCAGTGCTGGTCATAGGTGGTTTGCCTTCTTCCTCCCACATTGTGGCTTCAGTGGTCCATGTACCGGCCATAGATGCCATCCATTTGTGCATTTCGCCCGGGGTCATGTAATCCATGCAAGCCTTCATTTTGGCTGCAGAATCCATCTTTGGCGCAGGTGCTTCTTCCTTTACAGGCGCAGTAGCAGCCATGGTAGTAGTACTTGTGCTGTCCTTGGTTTCGGTTTTTGTTTCACCCGAATTACAGCTCATTATTGCAACAGCAATAACGGGAATGAGTAAAGATGCTTTTTTCATATTAAACATTTTCCATAAAACTAAAAGAAGAAGCGAAGAATGCAAGTCTTTTCGAAATGAATAGTCATATTATTCGGTTCCAGGCATATATTAGTTCCAGTAATGAGCCCCATAGAAAAACCTGCTTCTGTAAGCAGGTTTTTCATTTAGAACGGGACAATTGTTTGTGGCTATTTGTAAGATAACGTCATGATCACGACAATTATTGCGCGAAAAAAATATAGTGCAAAATGATTTTCCGGCACGATTTCATTGGATACTTTTGACCGTTCAGCGGCAGAAAAATCAAGAAAAAAAATGAAGAAAATGATGGGTAAGAGTTCATACATACTTAGCTTCCGTGGTATCGACAAAACAAAGATCGCGATGGTTGGCGGTAAGGGTGCGAACCTTGGAGAGCTTGCCAGAATAGAAGGTATACACGTACCTGATGGCTTTTGTGTCACTACCGAAGCCTTCGAGCTCATCATGGGACAAACACCGTTGATCAATGAACTACTTGACCGGCTAACGCTGCTGAAGGTGGAAGACAGGGATAAGATCATTAAGTTGAGCAGTGAGCTACGTGAGGCCATAGAAGGAATAACTATTCCTGAAGAGATAGCTGAAGAGATATTGGGCCACCTCACAAAGCATGGCAAAGAAGATGCCTATGCAGTGCGGTCCAGCGCTACGGCTGAAGACCTGCCCAATGCTTCCTTTGCAGGCCAGCAGGATACCTACCTGAACATTATCGGGAAGACTGCTATACTGGAGCATATCAGCAAGTGCTGGGCATCGCTGTTCACTGAGCGGGCAGTAGTGTATCGCATCCGCAACGGCTTCGACCACCGTAAGGTTCACCTGCCTGTAGTTGTTCAGAAAATGGTATTCCCTCAGGCAGCAGGTATTATGTTCACCGCAGATCCCGTAACATCAAACAGGAAAGTACTTTCCATAGATGCAGCCTTCGGATTGGGCGAGG
The DNA here is from genome assembly GCA_025963465.1 of Flavipsychrobacter sp. GTDB lineage: Bacteria > Bacteroidota > Bacteroidia > Chitinophagales > Chitinophagaceae > Nemorincola. Next base: position 9,876 of record JAOQAP010000179.1, on the reverse strand, counting down.
CCATGGTCTCCGGCCTGGTAAATACAGATAATTATAAAGTTCGTGATGGCAACATTACCGATAAGAGAATAGCCGCTAAAAAACTGGCCATTTATGCTACAAAAGATGGCGAGACACGAGAACAGGAAATTGAAGCAGGGCAACAGAACAGCCAGACGCTAACCGACGATCAGGTATTACAGTTGGAGCGTATAGGCAGAAAGATAGAAGCACATTTCGGCTACCCACAGGACATTGAATGGTGCCTGGCCGATGATACAATTTATATAGTCCAGAGCAGGCCGATAACTACTTTATATCCCATACCCGAGGCGACTGACCCGGAGAATCATGTCTATATCTCTGTTGGACATCAGCAAATGATGACTGACCCCATGAAACCACTGGGATTGTCTCTGTGGCAATTAAGAGCAGGCAGGCCCATGTTTAAGGCCGCCGGTAGATTATTTGTTGATGTCACGGACCTCCTGGCTACACCTACCAGCAGGGAAAATTTATTAGAGTCCATGGGGCAACATGACCCCCTCATAAAAGATGCATTGCTGACCATCGTAGAGCGGGGAGATTTTATAAGATCGCTACCGGATGATGGGAAAGTGCCGGTACTCGTTAAAAGCAATAAGGGTATGTCGGCAGCAGATATCCTGGCACAAACAGGAAGCGATGAAGCTATCGTTCATGATCTTATCAAACATAGTGAGCAATCACTGGAGTTGCTGAAACAAAACATCCGGACGAAATCGGGGACGGAGCTGTTTGATTTTATAGTGGAAGACATTGAGCAATCAAAGAAGGTGATATTTGATACAAAGCATATGGGCGTGATCATAGCTGCAATGAATGCCGCAGCATGGCTCAATGAAACCATGAACGAATGGCTGGGCGAAAAGAATATAGCAGACGTTCTTACTCAATCTGTATCAAACAATGTCACTTCACAGATGGGTTTGGCACTATTGGACGTGGCGGATGTGATCCGCCCTTACCCGGAAGTAGTTGAGTATTTACTGCAAGTAAATGATGATAACTTTTTGGATGATCTGGGAAAGTTTAAAGACGGTAAAGAAGTCCGGAACGCTATCGACTCATTTCTCAGCAAATACGGAATGCGCTGTGCCGGGGAGATCGATATCACTAAAACCCGCTGGAGCGAAAAACCTGCAGCCCTTGTACCGATGATACTCAGTAATATCAAAAACTTTGAACCCGGAGCAGGCAAACGGAAATTTGAACAGGGACTACAGGATGCATTAAACAAAGAAGAAGAATTGACAGAGCGATTAAAGCAATTACCGGGCGGCGAACAAAAAGCTAAAGAGACAAAACAAATGATCACCCTGCTGCGCAATTTTGCCGGTTATCGTGAATATCCCAAATACGGGATAGTCAATCGTTTTTTTGCTTACAAACAAGCCCTGAAAAAGGAAGCCGAGAAACTTGTGCAGGCAGGAGCCATTCACAAAAAAGAGGAAGTATACTATCTCACCTTCGAAGAGTTTCGTGAAGCAGTTAGCACTTATAAAATAGACCACGACCTGATAACTAAACGAAAAGAAGAGTACAAAGCATATGAAAAACTAACTCCGCCACGTGTTATAACATCTGACGGCGAGATAGTTACCGGCACCTACTATCACGAGAACCTCCCGACCGGAGCTATTGCAGGACTGGCTGTTTCTTCCGGCATTATAGAAGGTCGGGCGCGTGTTATCCTGGATATGGGAAACGCCGATATAGAAGAAGGCGATATACTGGTCACCAAATTTACTGATCCCAGCTGGACACCATTGTTCGTATCCATAAAAGGCCTGGTTACAGAAGTGGGCGGACTGATGACACATGGAGCGGTCATAGCGCGTGAATATGGCTTACCGGCAGTTGTAGGAGTAGACCGTGCTACCCTGCTGATAAAGGACGGCCAACGGATACGCGTGAATGGAACAGAAGGGTATGTAGAGCTACTCTGACATATGCTCACAGAAGAACGAATTATTACTTATCCTTCACTGTAGCTTTTATAATTTCTTCCAAAACCTTCATGTCCACGTCTTCCAGCTTATTGATATAAACACAACCACCATCGGTCTTGTGCTTACCGAGCTTTTTCAGTGCCTCGTCACGAAAACCTGCATCAATACCCATGACATATAATGACAGGTTTGCCTTGCGGGGAGAAAAACCGACCTTGAACCACTCTACTTCCCTTCCCGAAGGGCTTTTGTAGACCATATTCCCAAAACCTATCAACGAGCTGCCCCACATTTTGGGCTTTTCCTTTGTCGCCTTCTCCATCATTTTGATCAACACAGCGCTATCCTTTCGCTTTTGCTCATCTGCAACACCATTGATAAAATCCGCTACACTAGATTCATTTTCTGTAGTTTTTACTTTCGCCAGCTTAGCCATATAAATGCATTATTTGGTGTGTTTCAATTATTACGAAGAAGGCCTCAAATACAGATTGTGATGATCTGCCCTGTTACAAATATAAAGCCCCTACCCTGAACAAAGCGAATTATATTGTATTTTTCAGCCCGTTAGCCAGGCCGTATTAAGCGTATGACGGCCAATGTAAAATATGAACGAAATACAATTCCCTACAGAACTACATAAAAGTGCAACAACTGCAGTGAGAGATTTTTTCACTGAACAGGAAAATATTGATACCATTCTGTTGGTCAATTCTATTGCTAGAGGAAAGGGAACACCCGACAGCGATATCGATATTGCTATCCTGGTTGACCAGGGAATAGGGAATGCTGAAATTCAGGCATTGGAAAATAAATGGTTGGAGTTTTATAATTCGGAGTCAACTATCAGCAGCTACAAACAATCGAACCGATTTGCACAAATACACATGGACATCATCCATGGAGAATTTGCACATACTATATGGGAAGTGGGCGGTATTAACGACTATTATGAAATAGAGATAGGGAACAGACTTATTTATTCAATGCCCTTAACGGGAGAAGGAGTACATTTTAAATTTCTACAGTCACAGCTGCTCCCCTATTATGACGAAAAGCTACGAATGCAGCGTCTTCAAATGGTCAGAGATGCATTTGCTTATGACATAGAACACATATCTGTGCTGGTAAAAAGAGAACTATATTTCCACGCATTTGATATTCTTTTCAAAGCATTCCAGGAATTCATGCAGCTACTTTTCATGAAGCATAAAACATACCCTATAGCTTATAATAAATGGATCAAAGAACAGGTGGTGGATATCCTGAAACTACCTGAATTGTACAAACAACTGCCGGGAATTATCTCGGTAAATAACCTGGAGAGCAACGAACTTATCGACAAAGCAAAACACCTGAGCTTGCTATTAAATGAGTACTGTACGCATTGAGTGGATGCTATATTTGCCATAAAGCAAACGGCCCATCTCTTTCAAGATAGACCGTCTTAATTTATAACTATATAGTTAACTACTGTGCCAGTACCTCGTCAAGGTTATTAAGCCCCATTGTAAAGCCACCTTCAAAGCCCATTTCGAGGATCTTTGCGAGATCTGCTTCTTTGTCGAATGTGATCGTTATTGCCATTTTTGACTTATCGCCATTTGCCTGGAACACATTATGCCAGTGCATGGTTGGAAAGGTCTCTACGATATTGCCTTGCTCATCGCAGAAAGTAGAGACTGCGGTAAAGCTATGACCGGGCTCTATTGTTTTAAAGTCTACTTTGTTCCATGATTGTTCGCCATTAGGGCCGGCCATACAGTATAGCCACATGCCACCTTCGGTAAAGTTCATTGTTTTGGTCTCAGCTTTCCATGGTCTTGGCGCCCACCATTTGTCCAGTATGCTGCTGTCTGTCCACGCCTTCCATACTTTTTCTACCGGAGCTGCAAACTCGCGCGTAATGTTCAGTTTCCTGTTTGCCAGGTCTTTTGAGATGATCGTGTTGCTCATGTTGTTTGTTTTTAAAGTTCTTTTAAAATGTTGTCTAGCTGTTCGAAACGATCATCCCAAAGCTTACGGAAGCTTTCGAGCCAAAGGTCTACTTCTTTCATTTTTTCCGGATTAAATTGATAATAAATTTCCCTGCCTGCATACTTTTCCAGCTTTATCACCTCACATTCTGCCAGTATCTGGATGTGTTTGGATATTGCCTGCCTGCTACTGTCAAAATGTTCAGCAATAGCGTTTGGGGTCATGGCCTGCAGTGCCAGTAAACCCAGTATAGCCCTGCGTGTAGGGTCTGCTATTGCCTGAAAAATGTCTCTTCTCATACAAATACGGATAAATTGCGCAACCGTTCAATTGCAAATATACGCAACTAATCGATTGCGCAAAATATTTTTAGAAATTTCTTTTCAGTAATGCATTTTGCCTATCTGGCTTATTGTCCGTAATTTGTTACTAACACCCAAAACAGCCATGAATATCAATAAATTTCCCGAAGCAAAAAACTTTAGCCGGGCAACACCTGACTTTCCCCCGGTACTCCTGGACCTGTCTACCTTCTTGTACGAGGCTATTGATGCTACAAAATTCATTGATGTAAAAGACTGGGGGAAATATTACGACAGCATACCTGTAGACCCGTATATAAAGGAAGGGTACCGGTATAAGTCTATAGGTTGGTTCAGGATAAAACATGAAAAAGCAAATGCTATTGAGGGCATAGACGACCATATACAAACAGTAAATGAACTGAGCGGGATGAGCAGCGATGAAAGCAAACAATATCTTAGCTCAGCCTCACCTACATGGTGCTCAGAAGAAACAGGGTATGCCTGCTGGCACCTGCCACAGTATGCTATGCAGCAATCTATAAAATACAATCCTGTACATGGCGATATGCGCAGGGAGTATCCACGCATCAGCAACAAAATAATTGACAGTGCGGACTTTCATAAATTACTCACGCTATATGCAGCCTTCTTCGGCTGGGACGATGCGATAGTGCTCGTACAATTCCAGCGTGTAGATTGTCTTGCCGATCGCGTGGGCCTGCCTGCGGTGGAGGGCTTTCACCAGGATGGCAACAGGCATGTGGGTATGCTAATCGTAAACAGGGATAATGTTGCAGCCGACTCAGGTGTAAGCCAATATGTGATGGATGATAATGGCAAAAAAACAGACGAACTGATCTTCGACGAGGTGATACCTGCGGGACAGCTGATATTCTGGAACGATAAAAGAGTATGGCACTACGGTACAGAAATAAAAGTAGCTGATGCCGCTGTACATGGCGGCCGGGGTGTAAGAGACATTATCATTCTTAGCGCTAAAACACCCCCTGCTAATATGCCGATGGGGCCTGTGCCTGAACAATTCCGGTAAAACTTTTAGCAATTCATTTTAATGCTTGCACTCGCCAATTATTTATATTTACAATTAAAATCATTTTAAAAGATCACCTTATGGGCTTATTTGACAAACTGCGTAATGAGTTTATAGACATTATAGAATGGCCTGACCAGAAGACCGATACACTGGTCTGGAAATTTCCCCGCTACCAGAACGAAATAAAGATGAATGCCAAGCTTACAGTGCGCGAAGCGCAACAGGCCGTATTCATCAATGAAGGTAAAATAGCCGATGTGTTCCAGCCGGGTATGTACAACCTGCAGACGCAGAACATGCCTGTCATGGCTACGCTCAAAGGCTGGAAATATGGTTTCGACAGCCCGTTCAAAGCAGACGTGCTATTTGTAAGCACACGCCAGGCCGTAGACCAGAAGTGGGGCACTAAAAATGCCATCACGCTTTCTGATGACCGCTTTGGCATGATAGAGCTGCGTGCGTTCGGCACTTACGCATTCAAGGTGACCGATGCAGGTAAGTTCATCAAAGAAATAGCAGGTATAGAAAGGGAATACACTACCGACGAGATAGGCGGCCAGCTGAAAAGCATTATAGCTACCCGCTTTACCAATGCTGCCGGCAGTGGTAATATTCCGATAGAAAAATTCGCCTCCAACCTGGAAGGACTTTCTTCTATCATCATGGAGAAGCTGAATGCAGACTTTGACAATTATGGACTGACTATCACCAACTTCCTGGTAGAGAATGTATCTATGCCAGAAGAATTGAAGAAAGAGATATTCGAATACTCCCGCCTTAATAAAATAGACATGCAGAAACTGGCACAACTGAAGTCGGCACAAAGCATAGAGATAGCAGCAGCCAATGAAGGCATTGGTGGCATAGGAGCCGGTTTGGGCGCAGGTATAGGCGTAGGCAATATGATGGCAAGCACCATAGGACAGGCAACTGCACCTATGCAGCAGGCTGCCGGCGCAATGCCGCCGCCACTATCCGTACCGGCACAATACTTTACCGGCGTTGACGGTAAACAGGCCGGACCGTTCGATAGCACTCAGATACAGCAAATGATACAGTCCGGCGTAATAAAAAGAGACTCGCTGATGTGGAAAGCAGGAATGGCTGCATGGTCTGCTGCGTCCGGCATTAGCGAACTGACTCCATATTTCGATGCAGCACCGCCACCGCTTATTTAGGCGCCAACATTATTTATCACTTAGTCACACTGTACATGAGACCAACAAAAAGTAATCTATATCGTATAGCCGGCACATTGCTGCTGTGCTTCATTATGTCGCTCACCTACACAGCATTTGCCAGGGTAGGTGGCGCAGGGGGGCATGGCGGCGGACATAGTGGTGGTGGGCATGGCTACTCAGGTGGCGGCCACTACTATGGTGGGGGTGGTTATGGCGGGGGTGGCGGAGGCGGTATCTCTCCGTTGGTCATTATCGTTATTGTTATCATTGTTGTTATCTACCTATATGGCAAACGAAAGGTCAATAATATAGAAGCCACTACACTGGCACCATCGACCGTTTCGTTCCCCGAAGGGCTGGATGCCCAGAAGGTTGCTGGTTCGTTTATGGCCATACAGGATGCATGGCAACGCCAGGACCTGTCTAACGTCAGAAAATGGCTGTCAGACGGGATGTACCAGCGAATGACAACACAATTCAAGATGATGGATGTGCTGGGACAGAGAAACACACTTAGTGATATACGCATCAATGGTATTGTAGCCGCGGGAACACTGATCGACGGCAATTATTATACAGCGGAGGCGGCCATCAGCTTCAGGATGAATGACAGCTTTACCAGTAGCAAGTATCCTGCATTCAACGAAAGCTTCCCCGACGATGCTGCCATTGAATACTGGACATTCATCAAGCGAAAAGACAGCGACAACGAGAAGAACCTGTATGACAATAACAACTGCCCCAACTGCGGCGCGCCATTTGAAGTAAAAATGGGAGAAATAAGCCGCTGCAGCAATTGCAATACGCTTACCAACAGCGCTGCATACGACTGGGTACTGAGCGAGATAACTCAGGAGGAAGAATATAGCGGCGGCGCAGGATTTGCCAAAGATCCTATGCTGAAAGACCTGATGAAAACAGATCCGTTCTTTGCAGTGCAGCGTATGGAAGATATCGCATCAAACATCTTTATGCAGGTAATGGAAGTGCTGACTGGTGACGACAAAAAGAAGCTTACCCGATTTGCAGATGATGCTACAACACACGCTATAATGCAAATAAAGCAAAACACACCTCCATTTGTATTCGACCGTCTTTATCTCAACAATGTGACACTGAGCAACTATACAGTAGAAGACAATGTGGTAAAGCTGTTTTTTGATATAAATGCTACTTACAGGCGATTTGCCACAGGCGCTAAACTGCAAATGATGGACAATGATTTCGTCACAAGCGGTTGTAGCCTTGTCTTGTCAAGGAATAAAGATGTGACAGCGAAAGCAACCACCGGAGAAACAGTGTATAGCCACGAGTGCAGCACATGTGGGGCACCGTTCATTGATACCACAGAAGATAAATGTACTTATTGTGACTCACCAGTAGTAGATAAACAGAAGAACTGGGTACTTACAGGTTTTGCATGGGTGTAACACTTTGCCTGAAAAATAGAAAAGCCTCCTTAGCTAAACAGCATTGGAGGCTTTTTCCTATTACTAAAACTCACACTTATTTTTTGGCTTTTATATCAATGGTCACATGCACATCATCTGCCATAAACATAGCCAGACCACCTTTTGTACCAACTCCGAAATCTCTGCGATCAATTGTAAATGCTCCTTTAAACGCTGCTTCATTACCCTGCTGTATAAATTCAAATGGAATTTCCACTTGCCTGGTCATACCTTTGATGGTTACATTGAATGTCCCGGAATATTGAGCACCGCTTTTAGAAAGCTTTACAGAAGACATCTCTATCAGCTTATACTTACCTGCATCAAAGTACTTTTCTTCCTTCAGGTCTTCATCCCTTTTATTTATCCCTGTGCTGATAGTGCCTACTTCAAGGGAGCCTTTCAATGAAGATGAGGAGAGTTTATCGGGGCTGAAGATCAGTTTGGTATTAAGGCCGGAAAAATGGCCGTTAACGTCTGATCCCCTGTTTTTAATAGTGAAGGATACTGTTGCAGATGTCTGATGCCAGATAGCCTGGGCAAACAGTATAACAGGTACAAAAACAAACACCATCAAACAGAAACCTATCTTTTTCATAAAAATTATTTACACATAACCGATGCTCAAACACTATCTTTTCTAATGACTGACCACTAATTGCTGTTTATTTACCTGACCATGCTGCATAACACAAATGGAATAAATACCGTTTGGTACATTCTTAAGGTCCAGGTCTGTGGTACTCACAGTCGCATATTGTTTACGTATCACTTCTTTTCCTTCCACGCTCGTGAGCGTAAGTACGGCAGGAATATCGCTGTCAAATTGCACATGCACGATATTCGTAACAGGATTAGGGAAAACACTAAACGTTGAAACTGAATTATTCACCTGCATTACACCGGTAGCTCCCAGCACAGTAAAACTTCCTGTCATACCCATAGACGCATGAAAAGTGCATTGATAATTGTAGGTGCCAGCCACAGTTGGCTTATATATGAATGAGGCAACCGAAGACGAAAGATTGCTGTTCCATGGCGCAGCACCAGAAGGAATAGCACTGGTACTTGTTGTGGTATGTACACCATCAACCCATACCCACATTATTGTATCTCCTACATGCATGGTAATACCTGTTGCAGGCGTGAATACCATACCGCTTGCTGATACTGTATACTTAGTTGCAAATGAACTAAGCGTCATGCAGCAAAGCGCTGCTAAAAGTAAAGTCTTTTTCATAAACATCTTTTTCACAAAAGGGCAACAAAATTGTACCACGTGACATCACTTTTGCGAAAAAAGAGACGAAAAGGGAAAAGGAGAAAACGAACAGGAATAAAAGCTCAATGAACTTTCAACAATAAAGGGACTTGATTTTATCCTGGAATAAACCGCTACCCAAATTGAGGAATTCCATCACTGCTTAATACTAAAACGGGAATTACAGAACAAAAAAAAGCCAGTCTGAGAACAGACCAGCCCCTATAAACCCTATCACCATGAAAACTTCTTTATGAAAAATGCCCTGCGGCACCATCTTGGCTTTTTTTGAAACTGATAATGTTTTGCGTTGTTATCAATTACAATGTAAAAGTACATCCCGTATTGATACCCTGCAAATTATTGAGGTATTTCGCTAAAATGTTGGGGAGTTTGGTCACTTGCTGCTAAAAATTCATGCTTTTGAATGCAAATGTGTGCGAATAATCACATATCATAAGAAATGATCAGCGCCTGGATTTAAATGCTCATTAATCGCTCCAGGTGATGATAGCCTATACCAAAGTACGTTTTCGCAGCTTTTATCTTTTGCAGCAATTGTTCATTATTTGCCGGCATTTTGTCATTCCTGATACCCACTATCATTACATTCTTAGGCGTATGCACGTCTGATACAAACTCAAACACTTTCGTTTTATAGCCAAAGTATTCCAGCA
>JAOQAP010000174.1 GCA_025963465.1 Flavipsychrobacter sp. | reverse complement strand
CCGACTATGAGCTGACCAACAGGTATGATACGGACAACATTATGCTGATAGAGAAGTTCAACCCTGAAAAGGTTGTTTCAGCTATCTATTATGAGGCAAAATCGAAACAATTTAACGTCAAAAGGTTCGTTATAGAAAGCCAGACCCTGAAAACACGCTATAATATCGTAAAAGACGGGGATGGCAATTTCTTAAAGCTGGTGACAACCCAACAGGAACCAATAGTGATCGTAAGAACGGGCAAGAAAAAATCAGACCTTACAGAAGAGACTTTCCATCTACATGAAAGCGTAGATATTACCGGGTGGAGAACTATAGGTATATACCTGGCTAGTGAAGATGCGAAGGAAATAGTGCTGGTACCGGAAATAAGTGACGAGACCGGGGAGCCGGAAGCGCCTACCCTTTTCTAATGAAAACTCTGAGGGAACGAATTTTTTATAAAAATTATTACCTTCACCATGTGTAACGTTTAGTGGCATAAAATAAATGAAAAAAATAGAACTCGAAATAGTAGCATTATCTCACAGTATTACACAAACCCACTCTTATGCGGTAGTGCTGGGTGAGGTAGATGGCCTGCGCCGTTTGCCTATTGTTATTGGTGGTTTTGAGGCACAGGCTATTGCTGTTGCCCTGGAACGCATGCAGCCCAGCCGCCCGCTTACGCACGACCTGTTTGCCAATTTTATGACCACTTTTGGCATAGAACTTACCGAAGTAGTTATCTACAAGCTGGAAGAGGGCATATTTTTCTCTAAGCTGATGTGCCGCCATGATGGCGATAATATCGAGATCGACTCCCGTACATCTGATGCACTGGCGCTGGCAGTACGTGCAAGTTGCAAGATATTTACCTACGAAAAGATACTGGATGCTGCCGGCCTGTACCTGGAGCAATCTGAAACAGGCGAAATGCCTGCAGATTCGAAATCTACAGCTATACCTGTGAGCAATAAAACATCTGGGGATCCGGACATGAAGAACATGAGCCTGGAAGAACTGGAAAACCTGTTGCACACTATACTGGAGCAGGAAGACTATGTAAGGGCCATCAATATCCGCGATGAGATAAACAGGCGCAAGCAGAAATAAATCCCAATATTTATTAAACACTTTCACATTATTGTCGTCTTACTTTAAGATATGACAATCACGTGAAAGTGTTTTTTTATGCTTTCGCACTGCAATCAATATATTTCATTAATTTCGTTATTATATTCTATTTATTTATCCAGCTTTGATGAAAAAGACCTTATTATTCTTTTGTGTAGTTCTATTGCTAACCAACTATAATGGCTATGCCCAAAGAAAATGCGGTATAGTGCAGGTAAAAAATGCACTGATAGCAAAAGATGCTAACTGGCAGAATAAAATAGAAGCCCAGAGATCGTCGTTGCAAAGCATGGCTGATAATTACCTGCAACAAAAGGCATCGGGCGCTGCAAAAACAACAGCAGCATCCCCTATTCCCGTCATTTTTCATATTGTAGTAACGGCAGATCAGCTAACACAAATGGGCGGCTATACTGGTGTGCAAACCCGCTGTGATTCTCAGATAGCGGTACTGAACTGTGACTTCAACAGGGAGAACAGCGACTCTACCATCATACCAAGCGGATGGAAACCATTGTATGCTTCAGTAGGTATCCGCTTTGGACTTGCGCATACACAACCTAACGGATGGAGCACACCGGGGTATGAAGTGATCATTATATCGAATTCAGACAATGGTTTTATGCCCGGGTCTGATGGCTATTACTCTGATGTAAAGCATACAGCCAAAGGTGGGATTGATGCATGGGATGTGACCAAGTACCTGAATGTATGGTGTTTCAATTTTGCCGATGGCGGTAACCTTGGCCTTACCCTGGCGAAGTCGATGGCATCAGGAGCAACGGCCAATGAGGAAGGCATATCCCTGACATGGCTGGCTTTGGGTAAACAAACTATTGCAGGCGATCTTAAGTTCCCATCCGGTGGCAAATTTATCAGGGGACGTACACTTACTCATGAGATGGGCCATTTTTTTGAGATATGGCATACCTGGGGCGATGACTTTGGCAAATGTGCATGGAACGGCGGAGTAGATGATGGTATAGCGGACACACCGCCCGAAGCTGACCATAAGTATGGTATACCAACAGATACGATACCAGGGGGCACTATATATGACGACTGTATACTGAACGGCACAGCCCCTATGCAGCCAATAGGAGTAGCATCACTGGATTTTATGAACTATACAGATGATGTGGCAATGGCGATGTTCACGACCCAGCAAGCGGCAGCAATGGCGGCCCATGTGGCACCTAGCGGCGAAAGCTACTCACTGACACAAAACCCCGGCCTGCTGAACTGGCCGGCAAATGCAGGTGTAGCGCCTGTAGGTATGGATAATGGGCTCAATATATTCCCCAACCCATCTGACGGAATATTTAATATTACATTCAACGACATAACTGACGAATTAAAGAATATCAACGTTGTGGATGTAGTAGGACAGCAGGTACAAAGTATCATTCCTGTACATGCCCAAAAGGATTATTCTATAGACTTATCAGGAATGAGTAAGGGTATTTACTTCGTTAGGTGTAACTTTGCATCTGGAAGTATTACACGGAAAATATTGTTACAATGATCGTTAAGGACCTGAATTTAGCTACAGTTTTAAAACAAAGTAATTTAGATAGCCGACTGCTTGCAATAGCGGACAAAGTACAAAACCAGGAGCGCCTTACCGAAGAGGAAGGCGTTATTCTTTTTGAAAAAGGAGAACTTGGGTTTGTAGGCGCACTGGCCAATCATATTGCTACCCGCCTGCACAACGGCAAAGTTTATTTCAACCGCAATTTCCATATAGAGCCTACGAACGTTTGTGTGTTTACCTGCAATTTCTGCTCTTACTCCCGCCAGTACAAACACAGGGATGATGGCTGGGAACTGGGTATGGAAGAAATGCTGGACATAGTACGTAAGTATGACGGACAGCCTGTAACAGAGGTTCACATAGTAGGTGGCGTTCACCCAAAGATGAACCTTGAGTTCTTCTGTGAATTGCTGAGCAAAATAAGGGAACATAACCCCGGACTGCACAGGAAAGGATTTACTGCCGTGGAACTGGAATACATGATACGCAAAGCCAAGCTGACCATAGAGGAAGGCATGCAAAAACTCAAAGATGCAGGCCTGCAATCTCTGCCCGGTGGTGGCGCTGAGATATTCCATCCTGATGTACGTAATGTGATCTGTGCAGATAAGGTGGACGGTACCGGCTGGTTGCATATACACGAAACAGCACACAACCTGGGCATGCACTCCAATGCGACCATGCTTTATGGTCACATAGAAAAGTACGAACACCGCATAGACCATATGAGTCGCCTGCGCCAACTGCAGGACAAAACGGGTGGCTTTAATTGCTTCATTCCGCTGAAGTTCCGCAATGGTGATAATGATATGTCCCATATCAAGGAGTCTACAATCGTTGAAGACCTGAGGCTGTATGCCATCGCCCGCATATTCATGGACAACTTCCGCAACCTGAAAGCCTACTGGCCTATGCTGGGCAGGCAGACCGCACAGCTTACTTTATCTTTTGGGGTAAATGACCTGGACGGCACCATAGATGATACCACAAAGATCTATTCCATGGCGGGAGCTGAAGAGCAGAAGCCATCACTGAGCACAGAAGAGCTTTGCGATATGATCACTGCTGTTGGAAGGATACCTGTAGAACGCGACACGCTGTATAACGAGATAAAGGTGTATACTGAAGCTGTGGCCGGATAATGACTGATAAGAAACTGCTGACCAAATATCACCAGGAAGTGCTGGCACGCGTTAAGGCTGCTTCAACTATTCCTGAGCACCGTATTGCGTTCAGGCAAGGATATTCTTTTGCAAAAGAACCTTTTGAAACGCAACTGACCATCTGGCACTATATCTGGAAAGCAACTGATAATATTTACGCACAGATACACGCATTCTTTTTCCTGGAGCAGCATATGAAGAACGTAAAGCTGCATTCCATCATCTGGGATACTTGTGTATCCTGGCAGGAAGAGGTTACTGACTGGCCGCTGTCTGATTCGTTATCGAAAATAAACACAAGGATACTGGAGCAATATCCTGAACAGGTATACACTCAACTTGCGACATGGAATAAGGACAGCGACCTGTGGAAACGCAGGCAGTCGCTGGTGAGCCTACTGTACTATACCCGCACCAAGAAAGTATATTTGCCTTATAAAAAGATAGAGGCGCTACTTGCGCCCCTGCTTACCGATAAAGAATACTATGTGCAAAAAGGTGTGGGCTGGACACTTCGGGAACTGAATAATATATACCCGAAGCTTACTTATGCCTTTCTTCAAAAGAATATAAAAAGCATCAGCCCTATAGCATTCACAATAGCTATGGAAAAGATGAACGAGGAAGAAAAGAAAGCGCTGAAAGCGATACGTAAATGAACCGGCTAGAATGTCCCCCTGCTGTTCTTTGAAACTCGGAAGAAGCCAATAATGATCAAGACGATCAGCAGCGCCATGCCACACTTGATCACGGTGTCCCCGTCAGGAAAACCCTCCATCCTTAGTATAAATCCTAAAATAATTGCGAGGATAGCGACAACTCTCAATATACCAACCAAGAAATTTGATTTTATAATTAACTAAACAATGTAAAATCAGATGTTAAGACAAAACTATGAAAAAAGTAGTTTAATGCCAAAGGGTTTGTGTTAACTTATTTAGAAGCTGAGATGTGATTGATAGTCAACGTATCGACAGCATAGGCTGGCCTTGCCTGAGCGTTATTTATATTTTGCAGCAGCTCTTCTTTTTGCTGTTTCATTGCTCTCTTTATATCCCTGTTGTCTACAAAGCATATGACACATGCCATGGCAGAGATGAGGACAGCAGACAACGACACAATATTTGGTACGTTAGGTATCCACCTGTTTATCTTTTTCCATCTTGCCTCTTTAGAAAAAGAAGATGTTTGTACAAAGTATTTACCGGCATCAGTGAGTCTTACCGCAAAGATGGCACTGTTAATATTCTCTTTTTTTTCAAGATCGTAATAAGTGCTTTTTTCCCTGGCGTCTGTTTCTATAAACTTATAAACACCCTCTAAGGTCTGTATGATAACCTTGGTATCTTCTTCTGACAGCTTGATCTTGACGAACAGGTCATTAGCTATCTTTTCCTCTGTCCGGAACTCACCTACACCAAACAACAAAGGATCGTGGTCTTCATTCTTATACAATAACCTCAATACCTCATCACAATACCTATTGAGCTGCGCCTGCTTCATAACCCAAACCTACTTACTCTTTGGCCAATAGCAATGCGCTATTTTTCCACACACGTGCCAGTGTGAATTTATTGTGAATAGCGGAAGTTGTGGGTATTAATTTATTGACGCTTATTTTATGAACGCATTAAGAACAAGGTTAAGCTGGTTCAGGAAAATTTCGCTGTTTTGTTCATTCACTTTTTTGAACCAATATCCTTCTTCTGAATGTAGTTTTATTTTCTTTATGTAGCTGCGCTTTAACTGTACAATATCTGCTTTGTGAAAGGGATAAGAAAGCATGATGCCCGGCGCATCATTGCCTGTGTAGGTTCTTGCGCCACAGCCCCTGCAACTGGCAGCATATTCTGCATTATAGAGGGTGATACGTTCCTCATCATTCTGCAGCAACTCTAATGGCTCATTTTTGGCAACAATTATTTTGTCACCTGCATCCATCATTTTAATGTCAAGAAAATATTCGTTATTGATCCGGGAAATACGATATGATATACTTAAAGGGTCTCGCATTGTGCCCCTGCTGAATACATGCCAGTAGGTGCGAGCCACGGCATCGTGCGTGCTTTCATCTACCCTGTTCTCTTCGAGTGCAGACAGCTTATAGCTCTGCGCCTGGCACAATACTGGCAACAGGAATAACAGGAACACCATCCTTTTCATAAAGTGCATAGTATCAGCGCTGCTCGTAAACCGGTTTAAACAACTTTGAAATAACGCGCTAATAGCACAACAGCCAGTACCAGCAATGCTATAAGTATAGGATAGAATGTTTTTTTCTGGTCGCTGCCCCGGCCTGATATCTGCCCGGGCTTGGTAGCAAACTTATGTGCCGGCATGGCGGGATGGTTTTTCAACGCCTCATCGTTATCCAATGATTTTGTTTCTTTCCAGATAGTATCCTTATGTTCTGCCGGATTCTGGTCCCTGTCCAGGTAACCGCGTTCCTGGATAATACGCATATCTTCTGCTTTCCTGCGCACATCTGCCGTTTCCCACTCGTGATAATTTTCTATGGTACCCTGCTCCCTCAGATGCCTCATCTTTTCATTGACTACCATGGCACCGCCTTCACGCTCATGAAAGAAATCATGTGTCTTCAGAAACTGGAAAATATGCCTGCCTGTCTGGTCCTGCAGCTCCCTGAAATCAGTATCACTTAAATTGCCACTTTGCATCAGGTGTTCCTTATGATCACCGATCAACGTATGTATGGCAAACTGTAAGGTCTGCGGATGATCTAATTTATTGGTAGGGATGATCTGGTTAAGTACCTCTATTTCAAAGCTGGTCAATGGAATTTCCATATGGGCATGTTTTCATCAAATATACAAATTGTCATCAGATTCTGCATAGCACCTATCAGGCACTGTATAAATGCTATAACCTGTACCATTATCTGTTACTGCTGTTATTTTTGCATGGCCTGCGCATATACCATATGGCCATGGGCATGCTCTACATGCTCATGTTTATAGCTCATTGATATACCCCCTACAAGCACCCAGCCTTCATTGAGCCGCTCACTGACTTCTTTTTCGAGATCTGAAAGCAGTGAATTGAAAATAACAATATATTCTTTCATAAATAAAAATTAGATGATAACTGTAATCTAAAGTTACAATCTACAATGTGAATTTCAAATGGCCGTCAATATTAATTGTATAGTATCAGTATTTGACTATCTTTATACGGTAGCAGACCATATGTATAAATACCTGTTTTCTGCTTAGAATTTGTGATTTGATCAAATGCTTTCTATATTTACGTAAAAAAGTAGCCAGATGAAAAGATTTTTTGCCTTGATGCTTGTAGCTGTTGTTTATCTCTCCTCATGCAACAAAGATGAGAAAAACACTAATTTATTGGCTGTTGAGCAAATGGATACAGTGAGTAAAGGAAGCTATTTTAAGATAACGTTCAAGGACATGCAACATCCTAACGATACCGCAGAATCCTTTACGATCAATGACCTTATTGTCAATAACAAGTCTATTTTCACTTTATATGGCAAAACTGTTGTTACGCCACCGGATAGCCTGTATACTGCCAAAATAATGATCACCGATCATAAATCCGAAAAAATTTCCATGAACCTGTTCCTTTTCGATAGTACAAAAGTGCTTATCGGGGAGTATAAAGTACCTAACAACCTGTCTACACTTACTGACTATACAAGAGGTGAGAATAAAACCTATACCATAGCAGTAGGTAGTATAGTAAACATCACACATGATGGTGCGGATTGTGTTACCGGTACATTCACGCTTAATCTTTACTACGATCACGTGACCAGCCCGGCAACAGGTAGTTTTAAAATATTCCATTAGCAGCACTGACAATACTTAAAACAAAACACCCGGCACAATGTGCCGGGTGTTTTGTTTTAAGTCGGTAATTGATCGATTATGAATCGATCAGCTGCAGCTTATTGAGGTTCTTGTATAGTCCTTCTTCTATAGTAATAAGCTCCTGGTGGGTTCCCCTTTCCTTTACCCTGCCATCTTCCAGCACTATTATCTGGTCAGCATTGCGAATAGTAGACAAGCGATGAGCGATAACAAATGAAGTACGCCCCTTCATCAGGTTTTGCAATGCTTCTTGTACCAGCGATTCTGACTCAGAGTCCAGGGAGCTTGTTGCCTCGTCGAGCAACAGGATAACAGGATCTTTCAGGATAGCCCTTGCTATTGCCACACGCTGGCGCTGCCCGCCGGAAAGCTGTATCCCCCGCTCACCTACTATAGTATCGTACTGCTCCGGAAAACCCATGATAAAATCATGTGCATTTGCCTTTTTTGCAGCAGCTTTTACCTCGTCGAGGCTGGCATCGGGTTTGCCGTAGGCTATGTTTTCCAGTATCGTTCCACCAAACAATAGTATGTCCTGCGGCACCAATGCCAGTTGCTTACGTAATTGAGTCAATGGTATAGAAGCAGCATCCCTTCCGTCAAATAAAAGCTGGCCTTTATCGGGTGAGTAAAACCTCAGTAACAATGAAACGATTGTGCTCTTACCGGCACCGCTAGGCCCTACAATGGCTATCTGCTGCCCGCTCTTCGCTTCTATGCTGATATCTTTTATCACTTCTATTTCCTTACGTGATGGGTAACTGAACCCAATATTATTAAGCGAAACATTGCCGCTTAATTTATACGCAGGCTCTACTATAACCTTTGAAACAGACACATCTTCCGATGTTTCCCTGAGCAACTCGCGGATGCGCTGGGTAGCACCGAGGGTCTTTTGCAATTGAGCATACAATTCTGCAAAGCCGGCCATAGTGCCCCCGACAAATGCCGTACAAATGACGAATGCTGTCAGATCTCCGAATGATAAAAGGCCATGCTGCATCAACCCTGCGCCATACCATACCACCAATACTATAGCGCCAAACACGCTGAATAACATTGTGGAGATAAATAAGCCCCTGAAACGACCGTTCCTGATAGCAAGGCTTACCACATTATTTATATTTTTATTGTAACGGCCTATCTCATACCATTCATTAGAGAATGATTTTACATTGGTAATGCCCTGCAAAGTTTCCTGCACCACAGTACCTGAGTCTGCCAGCTGATCCTGCGCTTCGCGGGATAGTTTCCGGATATACTTACCGAAAACCAAAGCAATAACTATGATGACCGGCAATACGGATAACATCAGCAGTGTCATCTTCGGACTGATGTAAAGGATGAATGTTATCCCTATTATAATAGTCAGCAAGCCACGAAGCAGCTCAGCAAATACAGAAGTAACTGCATCCTGTATCTGCGATACATCAGCCGTTATCCTGCTCGACAGCTCGCCTACCCTTCTTTTGGAAAAGAAATCCATAGACATCATAATGACACGCTTATAAATGTCCTTGCGCATATCTGCTACAGCATGTTCGCCCACATAAGTGAAAAAGAAGATACGCATATAGGAGATGATCATCTGAACTACCAGCAGCCCTACCATGAACATAGCCACCGTAGAAGGGGTGTACGTGATCGAAGGAACACCTCCACCATGTGTTGCACCACTCATCAGTTTTTCAAACATCCCCATCTTCCCTGTTATTGCTGAATGCCCCGATGCTGCATTAGCGCTGTCTATCAGTTTCTGAAGGAATACCGGGAACAGCATGGTAGTGATGCTGGACAGCGCAATAAACACCAGCCCGGCAATAAACTGCCCCCGGTACGGGCGCATATACTTAAATATTTCCCGTGCCTCCTTTACTGCCTGCCTGCTTATCTGCACTTTTGGCGACTCATCTTTATTTGTTGTTTCTCTTCCTCTTGCCATTGATCGATAAAAAAATTATGTATTAGCTGCAAAACTACCCTTTATATCTCCGCCGGTAAGCGTTTTTCGGTAAAGTATATGTTTTGGTCGGTAGAAATGTGTTTTATTGCATTAAGGTGACATATGAATTTTGTCTGCAACTTTTGACATAATATTATATACCATCTTCGAAAAAAAAACTATTTTCGCAGCATGAAAAAAACATTGCTTATCACAGGCGGAGCAGGCTTTATAGGCTCACATGTAGTACGTTTATTTGTAACCAAATACCCCGACTATAATATCATTAACCTGGATGCCCTTACCTATGCGGGTAACCTGGAAAATCTGAAAGACATTGAAAATTCGCCTAATTACAAATTCATAAAGGCAGATATCACGAATGCAGAGGAAATAGAAAGCATATTCAAACAACATGATCTTGACGGCGTGATACACCTGGCCGCAGAAAGCCATGTAGACCGCTCTATAACTGACCCCAACTCGTTCATACAGACGAATGTGATGGGTACTGCCAACCTGCTGAACGCTGCACGCCAGGCATGGAAAGGCAATTTTGAAGGCAAACGCTTTTATCATGTATCTACAGATGAGGTATATGGCTCACTGGGCGATGAGGGTTTCTTCCTGGAAACAACACCTTACGATCCACAGTCACCCTATTCTGCATCAAAAGCAGCATCTGACCACCTGGTAAGGGCTTATGGTAATACCTACCACCTGCCTTTCGTGATCACGAACTGCTCTAATAACTACGGGCCTAACCACTTCCCGGAGAAACTAATCCCATTGTTCATCAACAATATCTGCAACAACAAGCCACTGCCAGTATATGGCGATGGTAAGTATACCCGCGACTGGCTATATGTGGTAGACCACGCAAGGGCTATTGATATGGTGTACCATGGTGGCCGCAACGGTGAAACTTACAACATTGGCGGTTTCAATGAATGGCAGAACATAGCGCTGGTAAAGCTGCTGTGCAAAGAAATGGACACCAAACTGGGCCGTACACCGGGTGAATCTGAAAAGCTGATCAACTATATAAAAGACCGTCCGGGACATGACCGCCGCTACGCTATTGATGCCAACAAGATCAATAAAGAGCTGGGCTGGTACCCATCGGTAACATTTGAGGAAGGACTGAGCAAAACCATAGACTGGTACCTGGCAAATGAGGAATGGCTGAACCATGTAACTTCAGGTAACTACCAGAGCTACTACGAAAAACAGTATTCTAAATAATAAGAGCTGAATCAACACGTTATATAGCCGGTGTATATGCACCGGCTATTTTATTTGCCACTTAGCAGTATCTTTACAGACCAAGAGATGAAGCCTAAAAAGATCGTATGCACCGTAACCAATGACCTGAACTACGACCAGCGTATGATACGTATATGTACCACACTGGTAACAGCAGGATATGATGTAACGTTGGTAGGCTTAAAACGAAAAACAAGCAAGCCGCTTATAGAGCGCCCCTTCAAACAGGTGCGCCTGCCAATAATAGCGGAGGAAGGCAAGCTGATGTATGCACACCACTGGCTGAACCTGTTCTTTTTCCTTTTATTCAGAAAAGTAGATGCTATATGCACTATAGATCTTGATACCATATTACCGGTATACTATGTATCTAAACTCAGGGGTAAGAAGCGGGTGTATGATGCCCATGAGATATTTACAGAGCTGAAGGAAGTTATATCCCGCCCATCAGTACACAAGATGTGGACATGGATAGGTAACCATACGGTGCCTCACTTTGCTACAGGCTATACGATAGGCGAATGCTATGCTGAGGATTTTAAAAAGAAGTATGGCGTAACCTATGGCATAGTGCGTAATGCTACTATTCTGAAACCGCTGGCCATCCCTGAAAAAAAAGAACACTTCATACTTTACCAGGGCTGGGTGAATGTGGGCCGCTGTTTTGAGCAGCTGATACCCGCCATGCAGTATATAGACGCTAAACTAATAGTGTGCGGTGAAGGGAATTTTTACGAACAATCTATAGCGCTTGCGAAACAGTATGGCGTGGAAGATAAAATAGTATTCAAAGGCTATGTGCCACCTGCACAGCTAAGCGCCTATACAATAGATGCCTATGTGGGCATCACGCTGTTTGAAGATACCAGCCTCAGCAACAGGCTGTCGCTTGCCAACCGCTTCTTCGATTATATGCACTACGGAGTGCCACAGCTGTGCATCAAATACCCGGAGTATGAGCGCATCAACAGCCAGTACGAGATAGCTTCCCTAATAGCTGACCCTACCCCGCAGACAATAGCCGATGCGCTGAACAAGCTACTGACTGACGAAGCTTACTATGCACAACTACAGGCCAATTGTTTAAAAGCCCGGGAACATTACTGCTGGCAGCAGGAAGAAATAACCCTAACAGGCATCTATAAAAAATTGTTCGATGAGCAGTGAGGAAAAAGGCATAAGATTCAGCGTTATTATACCCACATATAATGCAGCAGCCACTATAGAAAGGGCTGTAGAGTCAGCATTGATGCAGTCGTATGAGCCGCTGGAAGTAATAATAGTAGATGATGCCAGCACAGATAATACCGCCGATCTGGTGAAGAATAAATATGGCGACAACATTACTTTCATACAAAAGATAAGTAATGGCGGCAGTTCTGCAGCCCGCAACACAGGCATGGATGCAGCCAAAGGTGATTATATTGCCTTCCTTGATGCGGATGATCTATGGCACAGGGACAAGCTGATGCTGATGAATACTATTTTAGCTGCAACTCCGGAGATCACTTTATTTTACCATCCTTACACACAGGATAATATTACGGGCAAACCATTACCGGAAAATATCCCCTTGTTCAGGCTGCCCTTTATAAAGCTGCTGCCCAGCAATCCTATAGCCACGTCCTGCATCGTTGTCCGCAACAACCCGGCATTCCGTTTTGAGCCCGGCATGCGCTATACAGAGGATTACGACTTTGCCATGCGCATAGGCTATAAGCACAAGATCTACTTCATCAATATACCCCTAACACAAATATTCAGGAAGTTCACATCCGCAGGCGGCATAAGTGCAAACACATGGAAGATGCGCAGGGGCGAAATGAAAGCGTATAGCCGCTTAGTAAAGCTCAACCCTTTGTTCACCTTGCTATTACCGGTACTCCTCGTTTCCAGCATAGGAAAGCACATCTATAAAAAACTGGTAAATAGCGATAAAGGGTATTTTGAAAAGGATTTCTCTTAGGCATACAATAGTTCACACGAGGAATTATTTTCTTTAAATTGCATATAAAATGCCCTATGTGCAAGCTATGCCTTCTTCTATTACTCGTTCTTCCTTTTCTTTCAGATGGGCAGATGATCGTGTATACGGTAGCTGGTAACGATACCGCTACTTCCATCGGTGACGGGAGACTTGCAACAGCTGCAAGCATTAACAGTACTGAAGGTATCTGGGCTGATGGGAATTGTAATCTATACATATCTCATGGACAACAAAAAATCAGAAAAATAAATAGTTCTACCGGTGTAATCAGTACTATAGCCGGCAAAGACGATTTTGGATATTCAGGTGACGGAGGACCCGCCACTGATGCACTCATTTCAACCTATGGCTTATACGCAGATGCCGCAGGAAACGTTTATACCGCTGAATCAGCTAATGTAATCAGAAGAATAGATGGCTTTTCTGGTATTATTACAACTTATGCAGGAGGAGGAATAATTTTAGGAGATGGGGGGCTTGCCACAAATGCACAATTGAATAAGCCTAGTAATGTTTATGGTGATAAAGCGGGAAATATATACATAGGAGAGCGGGGCAGAATAAGAATGATAAATACTGCCGGGATCATCACTACCATAGCAGGTACAGGAATTACAGGCCTTTCAGGAGATGGTGGTCCTGCTACTACGGCACAGATATTCAATCCCCATGGGATGCTGCTGGATAATAATGGTAATTTTTATTTTGCAGACAGGAGCAACAATAGAATACGAAAAATAGATCCTTCAGGAATCATTACGACCTATGCCGGCACCACTGATGGGTTTAGCGGTGATGGCGGCCCTGCAACAGCGGCGCAGCTAAGCGGGCCTATAAGCTTTGTAATAGACTACACAGGCAGCATGGTGATTGGTGATAACCAGAATAACTGCCTAAGGAGGGTGAACGGTATAACAGGGATCATTACTACTATAGCGGGCGTACACGGAGGAGGTAGTCTTGCCAACGGAATTCCTGCAACAACAGCAGAAATTCATCCTGAGTTTATGTACCTGGACCGTAAAGGAAATATTTATTATACCTGCTATTGTGACCTGGTAAGAAAAGTAACCAACTACCTGCCATGCCTGCCCAATAATGGCAATAACTGCGGAGAAACTGCAGTGCAAGAAGTAGCAACGCATAATGATGAAGTAATGCTATACCCTAACCCTGCCGGAGATGAGCTACACATAAAATATGCAAATGGTATTTATAGCAAGCTAACTATAACTAATAACATAGGCCAAACAATAACACAGCAAACAATGACCGCAGCAGAAATGAATGTACCTGTAAGCTCCCTGCCTGCTGGTGTGTATTATCTGCGAGTGGCGGGTACTGATGGTGTGGTGGTGAAGAAGTTTGTAAAATAATAAAACTAAAACGGCGGCAAAAATGCCGCCGTTCTTCATTGTATGTTGTTAAGGACTAAACACCTACTGTCCAGCAGTGTCTGTCTTCTTTTTTACCGTAGCGTATATCAGCCAGCTCTTTTTTCAGCCAGTTCGCTATTTCCCATGTATCCATTTGCGGCAGTATCATTTTGTCGTCATGGTAGGTAAGTGCATATATAGGAGCAATAGATGCTGCAGTACCTGTACCGAAAGCTTCTTTCAGTTGCCCCTTCCTGTATGCTTCTTCTATTTCGTCTATGCTTAGCGGGCGCTCCTCTACTATTATGCCTTTTTCACGCAGCAGGGTTATCACACTGTCACGGGTCACGCCTGCCAGTATCGTATCCTGTGTTATGTCCGGGGTGATCACCTTATCGCCTATCACAAAGAAAACGTTCATGGTACCTATCTCCTGTACCCACTTATGGTCAAAGCCATCGGTCCAGAGTATCTGGTCGTAGCCCATTTTCTTTATCTGCTGTGTAGGGTACATGCTCATACCGTAGTTGCCGGCAGCCTTTGTAAAGCCGATACCACCGGGGAATGCACGTACATACTTGTCCTGCACATAGATAGATACAGGATGATTGTAGTAAGGACCAGCAGGGCTGGTAATAATAATGAACATGAATTTTTCCGCCGGGCGAACACCTATGAACTCATCTATCGCTATCATGAATGGACGGATATACAATGATGTATCTTCAGATGTTGGTATCCAATCACGATCCAGATCTATGAGCTTGCGCATACCTTCCACGAAGATGTACTCAGGAACGTCAGGCATAGCCATACGTTCTGCAGAGCGGTTCATCCTGTTCCAGTTATCGTAAGGGCGGAATATCAGTGGGTTACCCGATGGATCTTTGTAAGCTTTTACACCTTCAAATATGGCCTGGCCATAATGCATGAACGTGGTAGCCGGGCTAAGGGTCAGGTCCTGGAAAGGCATTATTTCAGGTTGCTGCCACATACCATTTTCATAATACGCTACCAGCATATGGTCCGAATATATCTTACCAAACTGAATATTTGCCGGATCTACTTCACCGATCCTGCTGTTTTCCACTTTTCTGACTTTAATATCCAATGCAGAAACACTCATAATGCCCAAATTAAATTAATATTGTACAAGATTATTTTTGCAAAGAAACAACTTTTTTCGGGGAGTTTTGTCGTTTATGCACTTTAGCAGTTGAAAAGCATGAAAGGTGTCACGCAAAGCCGCTAAGTCGCTAAGGGTGTTACGCTTATAAGGTCGCTAAGACGTGTTAAACTGCAAAATTAGGTTGATTATATTATTACAATACAAGAGAAAGCCCCTTTAGGGGTTGGGGTTACTAATATGGAACATGTAAACATTATCCGTTCAGAGATAATAAATAATAAATATGATGCGCTCTGGGAGGATATATCCCCACTGATCGATGGCGCTGAAGCAAGGCCTGTACTGATACTGGTAAATGAGTGTGATGCGAACAGCACGGAAGATACCCAGCTACGTAAGATGCTGGACGCATGTAAGCTGGCACCGGAACAATACAATATAATAAGACTGCAAAAAGACCAGCAGGTAGCATGGCACCAATTACGTGAAAAACTGGAACCTAAGGTTGTTTTTATTATAGGGGTAATGCCTGTGCAGCTGGGGATATCTGCTTTCTTCAGGCTCAATGAGCCTAACAACTTTGGCGACTGCACCTGGCTGCCTACTCTCGACATTCGTGAGCTGGAAAAATTTGCCGATGTGAAAAAGCAACTATGGGTAAGCGGCATGAAACCAATATTCATAGATAAGCAATTACATACCCTTACCCTATCCTGATAACACAACCATTTGTCTGAAGCCTTAAAAATACTGAAGCAGAACTGGGGTTATGATGCCTTCCGCCCGTTGCAGGAAGACATCATTAATAGTGTGCTGGATAATAAGGATACACTGGCATTGCTACCCACCGGCGGGGGTAAATCATTATGCTACCAGGTACCGGCATTGATAAAGGAAGGCGTATGCCTTGTCGTCTCTCCTCTTATTGCCCTTATGCAGGACCAGGTACACCGGCTGAGACAACTGGACATTTCGGCAACATGTATCCATTCCGGCATGCACTACAGCGATGTAAGGCGGCTACTGGACAATACCATGCATGGGGCGTATAAACTGCTTTACATATCCCCTGAGCGATTACAGACGGCGCTGTTCCAGGAATACATGACGGAGTTTGACGTGAGCATGATAGCGGTAGATGAAGCACACTGCATCTCCCAGTGGGGGCATGACTTCCGGCCCAACTATCTGAAAATAGCCAATGTTCGGGAAGTATATCCTAGCGCTGCGTTCCTCGCCCTTACAGCCACCGCCACTACAGATGTGCAACAGGACATTACCAAACAACTACAACTAAAGGATGCAAACGTATTCAAACAAAGCTTTGCCCGCAACAATATCTTTTATAGCATCAACTATAGCGAGAACAAAAATGGTGATACAACAGATAACATAAACCAGCATTGCAGCATCGTCTATTCCCGAAGCCGTAAACAAACGGAGGCTATAGGTATAACTCTTGAGCAATCAGGCATATCAGCCACGGTGTACCATGCAGGTATGAAGAAAGAAGAGCGGGAACGTGCGCAGGAACAATGGATGGAAGGAAAATCTTCCGTAATGGTGGCCACCACCGCCTTTGGCATGGGCATAGATAAACCCGATGTGCGTATGGTGCTGCACTATGACGCACCGGAACACCTGGAGGCTTACTATCAGGAAGCAGGACGAGCAGGACGCGATGGCAAATCCTCGTACTCAATAACTTTGTATAACAGTTCAGACATCAAACGCCTGCATGATAGTACCGTGCTGCAATACCCCCCGGAGGCATACCTGAGGCTTATATACCAGGGTGTGGCAGAATACCTGCAGATACCTATAGGCACAGAACCAGACAAATACTACCCTTTCGACCTGTTCGATTTCAGTCGCAAGTTTTCCTTTCAGCCGGCACACGCCATGAATGCGCTTAAGCTACTGGAACAGGAAGGCTTATGGACACTGAGTGAATCCGTATACAGCCCGGCCACTGTGCAGTTTACTGCCGACCGGCACATTCTTGATGATCTTGGGGAGATGTATCCAGACCTTGCGTATGTCTCCATAGGTTTGCTGCGCATGTACAATACCATATTCCACTACCCCACCTCCGTAAGGGAAACAGCCATAGCCAAACAGCTGAAAATGGAAAAGGAACACGTGATACGGGCACTGGAGCAATTGCACCAGATGGATATACTGGAATACAACAAACCGGGTGAAGGGCCGCAGATGTTCTTCCATCACTACCGGGTCGACAGCCGCCACCTCATCATAGACCTGAACCGCATACACATACTCCGCAAGCGTCACGAGGCCCGTACAGAAGCCATGATATCCTTCCTGGAAAACAGGAATGAATGCAGGGAGCGTATATTATTGTCCTATTTCGGGGAGCAGGTGAGCGCCGATTGCGGACACTGCGATAACTGCAGGCGCAAAAACCATAAAGGAACTACAGATATAAAAGAGCTGCAAAAAGAGCTGCTGCAGGTAATACAGCAAAAAGGAAGCTTCGACATAAAAGCGCTTATCGCATCCTATCCGCCTGCAATAAAAGAAGATCTTATTACTCTGCTCAGGAGCATGATAGATAATGGGACTTTACTATTAACTGATGGCTATGTTAGCCTATCGAAGTAGCATATCTTTTCATCGATCGGAATATCATAAGTGAAGCTGGCAAGTTCCGGTGTACCCTGCAGGTTCTGGTTCATGCTGAAATCAAGTTTCTCAAAACGGGCCACCGCATCTAAACGAGCCTTCTCACCTCCGGTAGCATTTGCCATTTCACTTGGTTTGGATATGGATCCAATAACCGGACTGCAATAGTATAATTATTTACATTGGTCAGAAAAAATTTATAGCAGCTTTATATTATTTACGCTACATCTTACGTTTTGGTTTTTTACTTTTGACCAACAATGGCTGATAAGATCCGTTTCTGTATAGTAGGTTTTGGCAATATAGGCCGTCGCCATGCCGAACACATTTTAGATAATCAGGATACCACACTCGTAGCAGTATGTGATGTGAATACGTCAGTGCAGGATAAACTGCCAGCCGGTACGTTATTCTATACAGACCTGCATGATATGCTGGCAAATACAGAAACTGATGTATTGTGCGTATGCACTCCTAATTATCTCCACGAAGCACATACGATATCAGGACTTGAGGCAGGCCTGCATACGGTAGTAGAGAAACCAATGGCCATAAGTGTAGCCTCCTGCGACAGGATGATAGCCACAGCAGCAAAAACAGGTAAAAGCATATTTGCGGTAAAGCAGAACAGGTACAACCCACCCGTACAGGAAGTTAAGAAGCTGATGGCGGCCAATGAACTGGGCAAAATATACATGATGCAGGTGAATTGCTTCTGGAACCGTGGCGAAGCCTACTATGCCGGAAGTGACTGGCGCGGCAAAAAAGAAAAAGACGGCGGCTGCCTGTTTACCCAGTTCAGCCATTTTGTAGATATTCTTTATTACCTCAATGGCACGGTGATCAGTGCTGAAGGGCTGGTACAAAATTTTGCACACCTGCACAATACGGAAGTAGAAGACACCGGCAGCTTTGTGCTGAAGGCGGCAAACAATGCGATCATCAATTTCAACTTTACTACCTGTGCTTATGAGCGCAATATGGAAGGCTCCATTACCATCTTCGCGGAAAAAGGAACAGTGAAGATAGGTGGCCAGTACCTGAACACCATCGAGTACCAGCAACTGGGCGCGGCTACCCTGCCACCGATAAATATTACCGCCAAAGCCAATGATTACGGCCTGTACCAGGGCTCAATGAGCAACCACGACAAGGTGATACAAAATGTGGTGAATGTACTCTACCACGGTCATGCAATCATGACCAGCGCCGATGAAGGCCGCGAAGTGGTGCGCATAATAGAGCAGATGTATAGCGGCGCTACCCACGCATAATACAGTTTATAAATCCGCTAAATTATTTTAAATAATTTTGATGTAACACCCTAGGTGTCAGCCTTATAACTCCCAAATATGGCTGGCATACTTTTTATACATGGTCAATAATGGTGGATACGACAGTGTTTAAACCCTGAACGGTTGATGGTTTTATCAGGAATTTATCAGCCCCCTCACGATAAGCATATTCCATATCCTCTCTGGCAGATGATGTTGTCAATATTATTAACGGAATATCTTTAAAGATGGGAGTAGCTTTGAATTTTTT
>JAOQAP010000169.1 GCA_025963465.1 Flavipsychrobacter sp. | reverse complement strand
TGTTGCCTCATAAGCAGGGCATCTGAAAATGACGCTAAAGCCTGTGAAATATTATGATCGGATTGCCCATCTGCCAACCTTGCAGCCAATATGTTGTTTATACCATCAGTAAGTATTGCCTTTCCTGAATATTGTATCGTGCCTTCTTCTTTTATACCTTTTCCTTTGTACAAATACTTTTTATCTTTCCATACCCAATCATTATTGCAGTAAACTTGTTTTTTATTTTCAATAGTGTAAGACGGTGTCCATCTTGCATACCATATCATATAAACAGGGGTCCATGGATGTTTCCATTTTTGAATGCCGAGCTTATCTGCAAGTGTGCGAATACTGATCTTATCTTTTACTTCTTGTTCTAGTATTGTACCACCGCTACTGATGAGCTTCCGGATATTTACGTTATTACCATCGATCGTACCGTTAAGAACAGAGCGTATCGAGTTACCCAATGCCTTAACGAGTTCATTGTCCTCCGTCAGTCTGTCATAATACTCATTTGCCCGCTCAATTGTCCTGGTCGGGTCCAGCAATGAAGCTTCGCTGTATAATTTTTCAATAAGGCTGATGCGTTCCGGTGTTAATGATGTATTCAATGCTTTTACCTCGAGCTTTATCGGCTTTGGTGTTATTGTTTTCTGGCCGATCGCATTTTCATTATAGAGCACTATTGATGAGATGATCTCAGAAGGCACCCTGCACTGCAGTGTTTCCGGGCTACCTGCACTTTTATATTTTTCCGATTTGCGGACACCGGCACCCGAAAACACAGTTACCGGATCATTAGGGCGCCAGAAGCGGGGATACTTCCCTTCCAGAAGTTCAAATTCTGGTTTCTGGCCGGAAGCCGCAGGCTTAAAAACAGCATATGCACTGATCTGATTTTTAAGCTCTTTTATTTTGTTTAAAGCGGTTGATAGCTGCAGGAAGATGATGTCAATTTCTTTCCGTAGCTGATCCCTTTTCCCTGTTAGTATCGTTTCAATTGACCTGAGTATAGTTTCATTTGCTTTATTATCCAGCGAATTTCTGATGATCTTATCGCTAAGCGCCCTGAACTCAGCCTGCATAGATATTTTTTTTGCTTTAAGGCTGTCGCATTTACGCTGCTCGCTGTTCAATTCTTTAAAGTATCCTGCAAGCCCCGGATTTTCCCGTTCATCGGGGAATTCATTTTTCTTTAATTCCTTATCATTTTCTTTAGTGCTGCGCTCTGACCTTTTTATTTCCCATAAAACCCCTCCGTCCACACTTGAAAACGCGCGGCTGTCAGCCAGGCTTTCTATTTCAGAAGCTCCTTCTATATTTTTAAGTATATCATAAAAATAGGCACTCAATAATTTTTCTGCTGCTCCTGTTTGTCTTGCTATCTGTGCGGCTTTTGCCTCTACTGCTGTATAGCCAACACCTATATTTACAGCAGCATTCTTTTCCAGCAGTTCATAAGGCTTGTTCTTGTCCCAGTCTATTGTATGTATAAAGCCATGGCATAAAATGTCTGCAGGGAATTCTTCTTTTATGCCCAATGACCATTTACTGATAATGTTATCCCTGACCCCTTTCTGCGCACTATTTAAAGGATTGATCGCCTTATCAGAATACCAACCTGATACCATATAGGATATTGTTCCTTTATCTATGTCGTTCAGGTTGTCGTGAAAGCCAAAAACGTCTTTACAGGAAGAATAGATCGCAGCGAATGCCGGATTGCCCGGAGCAAAAGCAGTCAGGGGATCTGGTAGCTGCGGAGCTTCTGTTGTCCAATCTTTTAATTCTGTGGCTTTACCTATTTTAGTATTTTCAAAAGAACCTGCATCATTCAGAATCACAAATTGTGTAGTACCTTTTACATAATCGCTTTCAATGATCCAGCTTTTTGTAGCAGCCGGTTTATTATCTGTTTTATGTGTCCTGATGATCAGCCAACGATTTGGCACCGCGGGAAATACCATTTTACTATCAATATAGATACCATTGGTAAGGGCAGCAGGTAATGCCCAATGAAGATGGGCGCCCTTCTTGTATAACGAAGACTGTAACTGCCTTAATTCCCCGGGTTCTAATTGTACACCCAATCTTTTACTTATCGCCAGGTAATCCAGCGACAGATCTTTCCATATCGCCTGCCTGGCCGTGATCTCATCCACGACCAGTGTCTCTATCTTTATGGGTACCAATATATTTTTTTCACTCATTGCAACGAAAATTTTAGCAGCACAAAATGCCTTGCTTATTTGTCATTTATTTTAAGCGCAAACATGACCGGCACCTCCAGCATCTGGAAAGCAAGATCAGCAGAAGTGTTCAATTTAGCGGCTGCAGCAGTTTGTGCCATACTCACCACTCTTTTATCTTTATTTAAGAAGCTCACTTCCATTGTTTTGTTGTCATCTACGGTTCCATCTTCCTTTCTCATTTTCTTTGTTACCGGTATGCTGTCAACCCCGCTAATGCCAAAATGTATTCCTTCAGGCGGCTGAATAAAAACTATCTCCTGCACCTTCCCTGAAAATATGCACAGCTTTATATCCTCTGCAATACGCTCTATTCTCAATGGCGCATCCATCCATTTGCCCGATCTGTCTTTCGGGAAAATTTTTATACCCTTCCAGCCGGATACAAGTTCTGAACGTAAAAGGAAACCGGTGATATGCCCCGGTACGGCTTCAATTGTGCTGGCAGGTACACCATCTATCAGTTCGCTTTTATCCACCATGTCCTTTGGTAAAAAACGACCATCTTTCAGCATGTTAAGCAGCCCGTTATGGTCTTTCAGTGCCACTATGCTTAATGCACCGCCTATCAGTGCTTCTATCCAATCGTAGTCGATATAAAATGTCCCTAGTGCTTCCTTTACATTATTGTTGTTTACGAGGTAGCTTTCATGAGGTACCAGGTAGTTAATAGGAACCCCATTGAGCAGGAACAGCTTTCCAAGCCAGTCCGTTACTTCTTTAGGGGCAGGATTATCTTCTGTCCTGCCATCTGCTGCTGCCAACCTGGCGCGTACGTCCCCAGGGTCTGAAGACAGCTGCACTACAGGTACATGTTCTTTTGTTCCAGCATTATATTTTTGCTCCAGGAATTTTTTAACGGTTTCTTCCAGTGATGCCTCACCTTTACCCTCCACAGGCACATATCCGGCAGGTAGTAGCGCTGCTACTTCTTTTTTTGCGGCTTTCTTTACTGCATTCCGCTTATCCTGCATTTTCCACTGGTATAGCGCACCGCTGAATGCTTTATCTTTTAATGCCAGCAATCGTCCCAACTGCCATGCTGCTGCATAAGAAATATCAAACAGCCCTGTTCCTTCATCAAAGCGCAAAGCTTCATCTGCGCTGTCAAATATTCTTGTTTCGGGATTTGTGGGTAAAAAGTTAGGATTGAAAGGCCCACGATACCATGAAAATGTTTTAGCACCATTTCGCGTAACATGAGGTAAAAGTGTATACCCAAAATCGTATGCACCTTTCAGGTTACCTTTTACATTCGGGGTGTTCATTTTAAACGGGCTTACATGCAGCTCATCGCACAGTTCCCTGAAGTTTTTACCCTCCGCCACAGTAAAGCTCCATGAAGTAAGTACAACCAGCCTTACTTTGTTTTGTTTGATGTGTGCAGGGTTGCTGAAATAATTCTGGAAGCCTTCTAACGAAACCAGGAACACTGTATTTCTTTTAGACTTCTTTTCATTAGCATCTCTTGTTGGCAGCCTGTTACAAACGAGTGTGGAGAAATATCCGCCATCATCTATATCAGCGCGTTCTTTATTTTCATTTACGATCACCTTTCTTACATGAGCTAAAAAAGGCAGGTCGCTTTTTTGTGGTATTATACTCTTAAATAATTGTGTAGGTATTTCAATTGTTTCACAGGTACTATTCTCATCCTGCCAACCCGATAAGCCATTACTGAGTTCCGGGGCAAATATTGCGTCGCTCGCTTTGAGCGTATCTTTCAATGTTTTTTGTTCAACAGTTATTTTACCTGCCTCAGCATTTATTTCATCTTCATTCAGCAGCAGCAGCCCCATCCATGGTGCATGCAAAGGCGCGTCAGGATCATGGGCAGAGCCATCAATTGTTCGCTCCCACGGCAGTGTACGCCTGTTAAAAACTATGTGGGGCAATGTTGCCTCAAAGCGGCCGGTTGCATCTTTTGGCGGATATACAGAGTATATCTCTGATTGCTGGAGCAGGAATCGTGGTGCGTCTACCCAAAATTCTTTTTTTGCTTTGTCAAACTGTTTTTCACCCTCGATAACAAGATCAGCAGTGACCGTATATTTACCTGCAGCAAGCTGTGGCAGGCATTCATGTATGAATACCAGTTGCTCGTCGTCCTTAAGTAATTGCACGTTAGTCTGCTTACTCATGTTTCGTTTTTTATTTACACTATATTACTTGGTACTGTATTGTGGCAGCCCGCCCACCTGCACTAATACAGGTTTAGCAGTAAATGCTTCCACCCATTCCTCCATATTACCACTTATGCCCGGTGTATCGCTCATTCCCTGCATGGCTATTGCATATGCAATGATCTCTTCACGACTACTGTTACGTTCATTTAATTTATTTACAATTTTTTGCTTTACGCTATTCTTATCATATTCATTATCCGGTCCTGTTAATGCGGGGATGTACTTCCAGGCCAGGTTCCTGTTAACTACAGAGAATTTGCCATTCAGGTTGAACTGAGGAGTGCCTTTTGGAACCGGCAACTCTTTCGGGGCAAGCATTACTCCTTTCAGTACATCCTGCAATACTTTTGAGGCACCGGGAGAAGAATTATTCCTTGTATCTTTTTCCGGGCTCCATAATGCTTCAGGTACACTGCCAGCATAGGAAGAGTGGACAAGCCCTTTTATCTTATCAATGCTGACGCTAAGCGTTGACTTAAGCACCCTTTTATCTATAGGACGGATACCTAATGCTATGTTTCTGTCGCTATATTTCTTTTTGCGCTCCCCTACCTGCATCTCTGTACCGGGTTCCATCTCGTTACCGCCTATTTTAGCGATAGTAACGGGCACCGGAGCGTCTATTTTCAGGATGAGCTTGTGCGGGTTCACAATGATGTAATCAGCTGTTTCTGTTATGATGCCTGCTGTTATCATTATTTCAGCAGCAAAATATTTATCAACGGATGTCCTTTCGTCTTTACCTTCTGTTGCAGGTTGTAGTTTTTTGGATGGAATGAACTGGCTTTCGAAAGCTGCCCACTTCAGGTATTCCTTCTTTGCATTTGAATTGCCAAATGGTATTGTAAATGCAAAAATGCTCCAGTCCACATATACGCTACCGGCAAATGGTGGCCCGTATATATGCAGCTGTGCCCCCATTTCAAGGTTGAACCGCACATAGAACAGTCCCATGTCTATATTGGCTTCTATTCGTATGCTGATACCTATATCTATGGCATAATAGAATGGGGCCCATGAGATAAGCATATCTGCCCAAACGACGATACTTCCTCTCAGGAAACTTAAAGTATACGTGATCTCCAGCCTTCCTCCTACCATTATGCAGCTTGGCGTTAATGCATAATACAGGCCGCCTTTTATTTGCAACTGGTCGCTCAGCTTCCAGTTAAGCTCCAGCCGCTGCACATCCGGATAATGCGACGGCCTGATAAACTTAGGATGATAGCCACCTAATGTAATTACAAAATCCCCTTCGTGTGGTCCTGAAACCCATGCATAAAATGCGAACCCACCGGTGATCTTACAGTTCTTATCAAGTACATAAGAATTGGAGGTCAGCATAGCTTCTACAGACATAACATCTGTATCTGGCCCAAAGTTGGCTTTCAGCGCCAGCTCTATATAAGCTATAGGATTGTTTTTATCCGGCCATGCAAGTACTGATAGCCCCAGAATGGTAAACTCTGTTCGTGTGCCAAATTGTACGATGACCAGCACGAAAGACTCAATGATCTTGAAAGATGTGAACTTGATTCCTAATGCTAACCAGTAATCACCCGGCGATGCAGGAATGCAATCTTTGTCGATCAGCTCTGCAAGTATATCATTCAGTGTTTTTGTAGGGTTGGGGTTCAGCGCCATTGCTACCAGCGGAAAAGAGTTCACATTTTTAATGTCAGGTATGCGTACCTTGCGATTGTAGCCAAAGCCAGCCGCTATGCCTGTTACAAAAAAGAATGATGGCCCGCCTATGGCGCCCTGGTACATGGCATAGATAAACAGCGATACCTCATTGGCTTGTTTTAGCTTACTGTACGCCCCTATGCCACTTATGTTAAACTTTGAGAATGATATTTGTGCCGAACCATAATAGGAATAAACCTCTGCTGGTTTTGGTGCCACACGGGTGAACATACCACTGATACGGATCGGGTCCTTGGTATAAGACAATCCAAGCCCATCAATATAAAATTCAGGTCTTTCAGGAGGCCACTTCAATCGGAAGCCTAATCCAAGACCGATCAATTGCATCCCCATTCCGGCTGCGGCAACAGATGCATCAAGCAGGAGTCCCACTTTGCCTTTATGATATAAGAAGCCCAGTCTTTGGATGGTAACAGGCCCAAGCTTTTTATCAATCTTAGTCCACTTTGCTTTCGATGATATCTCACCGGGTATCGATTCAACGACAGCCGGCTTAACTACGGCCACCTCTTTACTACTGTCAGCACCATCATTTAACGGGTAGTAGGATATACTGCCGTTAATTAACAGGCTTGTAGAGATATTAAATCCTGCGGCCACGTCAATGGCCGGAATAGTTGAAAACCTTTTCAGCTCTTCTTTGGTAAATGCACCCTTTGAATAAAGCACCATCACCTCTTTAAAAGCAAATGATCTTTCTTTTACCAGGATAGGTCCAGCCATAGGTAATTCACCCAGGTCAAGATCAAGATCAGCTCCCATTCCAAAGAGTACTGATGATGTTCCGGCTTGTTTCCGGTACAGGATAAATGCTTTGAATTCCTCAAGGTCAAATGAAACATCGGGCATTTTATCTGCCGTCTCTTTTCCAAATACGGACGTTGAGATATTCTTCAGGTCTATATGCGTTTTACCTTCTTTATGATAGCCTGCATACATGTAACTGGTGTCACCATCTTTCGCGAATGTAAGATCGAATGTATGCCCGCCTTCCAGTTTTAAGATGCCTCCGAAAATGAACGTTTTATTATTCCCTTTACGTTCGTATGCAATAGTAATAGTTGCCTCAAGATCTTTGCTGTTAACACGGATCACTGTGTTAAGTACCATTTCAAATTTATTTGAATTGATACTTGAACCATAGAAAATAGAAAATGACTTGAACCCGATACCATTGCGCAGGAAATCGGGGACGCCGGATGCATCACCATCACATGCTTCTATCAACTGCTCAAGCGTTATATGCTTATCATTACTTGCTTTTAGCGACGCATATGCAGACTTTGTTACTACTGAATTGATCACTTCCTTCCGGTAACCAATAGCAATATCAACCGTTATCGGTTTCCGTGAGGAGCCAATACGGAATTCCGTTGTGCCGGAAACTTCAACACGCAACGGTTTTTTTTCAGGAATATCCAATAAACTATCAGTAGTCTCGGTGATAGACATATACGCTGCTTAAGACAATGAATGCACAAGAAAGATGACACGCACTGCCATCCTTCCTTAATACAATAATAGTGTACAGTTAGTCTGTCACGCTATCATCGTCATCGCCTTCCGGCAGTGTGGCTATAAACGGTTCGTTTGTCACTATAAAACCAATGTCCCTTATCGTGAAATTGCCGAAGGTCATTTCCTCCCCTGCTTTAGACTGCACATCAAACCTGAAGGTCTTATTGGTAATATTAATGTACATATCATTGAACATGATGGTAAAATCTTCAGGCTTTTTCTGAACAGCAACAGGAGCCTCTTCCGACCCTTCCGTAGGAAGCTCGAGAGTTGAGACTTCATCGTCAATAGGTGCTTTGGTCTTTGCCCAGTCGATCAGTGCATTCAGCTTTATGTAAGAGCCTTCTCCGTCTTTATCTTTCTTGCTCAGGTTAATGATCCAGTCACCTTCTTTATTCAGGTTTCCGATGCTCACATTCAGGTGGGCAACTACCGGCTTAGGTTGCCCTACTACAGGCACAGGGCCTATGTCCAGTATGCCACTTACGCCCAAGCTAAGCTTAGAAACATTTTTCAAACCAGTAATAGAAAATTCCTTTGTTGCGGCGTCATAGGTCAATGACCCTCCTACTCCCCTGTACTTTGTTTTAGGCTTGTTGTCTTTTACAAGTGCCCAGATTACCTGTATGTTGTTCGTTTCTGCAGGCGGTGTTCCACCTAACACTATTTCGCCTGAAACTGTTTTACTGAATGTATCCTGAGGGCTTAATTTCTTGAGTTCTGCTTTTGAGATATCAAGCACACGTGACAGCGTAATGTCCTTTATCTCGAAGATCACCATTTCTTCGCCTGCCTTTGGCACGACCGTTACTTTTTTACTCTTCTTTGCGTTTGCTTTTTTTGTAGTTGCCATGATGTTTTCAGTTTTTTGGTTAAGAATTAATTTATGTAGTGTTATGATTAAAACGTAGTTATTACCCTCCTATTAATACCGTCGGGCATCCTAATACTATTGATCCCCCATGTGCAGTTACATCTCCCATCCTTGCAGCAGCCCTGCCACCTATCATAACCGTTGCCGATCCAGTAACTATCGTATCTTCCGGCCCTGCACACACACACAAGTCCCCCATTACAGCTGCCGGTAGTTTTCCGATCAAAACTGTAGGTACACCCGGGCCAATGATCGGGCCACCTACATGGGGTATAGGTGCGGGGAATGCAGGCGTCTGCATGGGACAGGTATGCGGATCTGTGAGTCTTGCTGCCAGGGACATTTGTTATTGTTTTTTCAGATTAATTGATCATGACCATTGCACCTTTAATGCTTACTTGTCCTGAGGCGCTTACTTCAGCAGAGGTAGTCCCCTTTGCAGTATATCCAACGTTCGCTGTTTCTGATATATTCAGCGCGGACACAGTCACATCTGCTTTTGAGGTTATTCCTATATTTCCGGTTCCGTTGATGGAAATAATCCCTCCGGCTCCTATTTTGATGTCTTTCAGACTGTTAATAGCAATACCATCAGTAGACATCACAATGCTGTTTGCATGCTGGTCCTTTATTGAAATTTCTTTTTCTTTATCGTTTACAACAATTGTATTCATTCCCGGACTGGAGATAGAAAGTATTTTATCTTTATCGTCGAACGATACGGTCAAACCTGATTTTGAAACGATCGCTTTTAATGAATTCTGTTCATCCGGCACTAAGCTTGCATGAGGTTTGTGCTCGGGATTACTATACAGGCTGCCCAGTATTATCGGGTAGCGCGGATCTTCATTCAGGAAGCCGACGACCACCTCATCCCCCACTTCAGGAAGAAAAAATGCCCCTGCTCCTGAGGTGGCATAAAAATTAGCCGGCCGTGCCCATATCCCTGCGCTTAATGCCCCCGGTAAAGGCAGGTCAACAAGGATCCTGTAATGCCCTTTAGGGTCATCATGTATCTGTTTCACCGTTCCGTTAAATAACCCACGGGCAGAAGATAGAATATCGTGCGTAGCTGGCCCGGTTGTTTCAGTTACCCTGCAGGCTGTAAGCCC
>JAOQAP010000151.1 GCA_025963465.1 Flavipsychrobacter sp. | reverse complement strand
ATTCCACCATTTCACCTAATAGACAATGAGCTTGCTGGTAAATGTCGCCTTCCTGTCGCCGGAGTATGCTCTTACTACATAAAAACCCGGAACAAACCGATCACTGATAGTGTGAGCATCAGCAGTGTAGCGCTTTACGCACCTGCCTGTGCCATCATACACTTCCAATATATCATATATAGGAGCATCCGGAAGCGTGAAAGTGACACGGCCACTGCCATGCTGCATAATAGTAAGCGGGTATACATTGTCTGCAAGCATGTTCACACCGGTAGTAGTACCAATGTATACCACATCTTTTATTGTTTCTGAAAAGCAACCTGTAGATGCGGTATGAGACACGGTATAAACACCATTGGCAGTATAAGTATGTACCGGCGCTGATGCTGTGTCAGTAACACCATCACCAAAGTCCCAGGAATGATCTGCAGGCACAGGTGCAATGTGTGTAAACGTAACAGTTTTAGAAAGCTCTGTATGGTTGAAGCCAGCATACGGATAATGGCCGTATTGCTGCCACTGTGTGAGACTGTCCATCACTACCCTGTCTGCGATGCGTTGCAATAGCTGCGCATCAGCCGTGGTGAGGCCTGCAGTGTTAGTGCAGCCCAGCGTACGCTTATGGAATATAGATGAGTAAAGCACGCAAGCCTCCAGGTAAGAGCCTGCAGGCAGCGGATGCGAACTGTCTGATACAAACAACCATGGCGTCACAAAGCTGTCATGTACTACTTTCCATGCTGCACCTACCGGGGCCACTGTGGCTTTATTGTTTTGTGTCATCTCCATATAGCTTTCCCTGAGCCTTGACTGCATACCGTCAAAAGTGCAGATAACCGGGTAGCCGGTGCAGTTCATGGGGTCGCCATTTGCATGGCCCCATGTCATCATGAACATAGTTTGTGTGCAAGTATCATTATCATGCACCAGGCTGTCCAGTATATGCGCATATGGATAAACGTCAACTGCTACCTGCGATGGAGGAAATGCCGGTTCCTGGCTCTGGTCCTGC
This sequence comes from Flavipsychrobacter sp., assembly GCA_025963465.1. Taxonomy (GTDB): domain Bacteria; phylum Bacteroidota; class Bacteroidia; order Chitinophagales; family Chitinophagaceae; genus Nemorincola. The sequence continues at coordinate 15,250 of JAOQAP010000151.1, read as the reverse complement.
AATACGACTATATCCCATTTCTGAGAGGTTATCTTTGCAAGAGTAGCTGCATAAGTACTGTGTTGCATAAAGGTATAGCCCCCCGGATCAGATTCATCATAGATAAGCGTATCTCCAAGCGCTGCAGTAATGTTTTGCAGCATCAGCGGCATATTGTTGGTATACGTATAACTGTTACCAATGAACAACACCTTCCTTGTTGTAGCACGCGCACTGATGCCTGCAAGCAACAAGCAGATAAGAATAGTACACCGTTTGCAGATCGACCTCATTTTACAGGGTTTATTATTTAATAATTATTCAACTTATTTCATGTCCTTCATCATCAGTTCCTTTATATACTTAACAGGGGCACTGCCATAACTAAGGAATTTTTCATGGAACGCTTTCAACCTGAAATCTATTTTCAGTTTGTTTTTCAGTTCCTGCCGGAATTCATATATCTCCGTATAACCTGTAAAATAGCAGTCCAGCTGCACCTGTGTTACAGACACTCTTTTCCATTTACCTTCTGCTTCGGCCTGTTGCTGAAAAGCATCTTTTGTCAGTAATTCCAGGGCAGCTTCTTTACTCATGTTTTTTGTATGCACACTATAGTCAAGTATCGTATTACATGTGCTGCGCAGATTCCATTTGTAATACATCAGCCACATTTCAGGAGACGCCATTGCAGAGTTGATCCCGTTATCGCCATCATAGCCGCTTTCCAGCATCATACGCTCTGTATATACCGCCCAGCCTTCTATCATAGCATTATTGCCCAGTATGGCCTTAATGATACTTGGCGACTGGTTGGCATATACCAGTTGTGTATAGTGCCCCGGTATAGCTTCGTGAATGTTGAGTATCTGCAGTATGTAATGATTGTATTCGCGCAGGTAGCTTTCCGCTTTATTCTTGTCCCAGCCAGACAGGCTGCCAACATTATAGTAAGTGTTGCCATTCTTATCGTAAGGGCCGGGAGCATTGATAGAGGCACCTGCAACGCCGGCCATATATGCCGGTTCTTTACGTATCACCAACGGCTTTGAAGAGTCTATATAAATAAGGTTATTCTTTTTGATAAATGCTACAAGCGCCGGTATCTGTGCTTCTATTGCTGCCTGGAAAGAATCGGCTTTAACATGATTTTCGGAGAGCTTTTCGATCATGTATTGTATAGCTTCCATTTTATTAGCCCGTATAGGGTGACCAGCAAAATATTTAGGCCATAGTTTTTCTGTGAGCTTATACATTTCATCGTGCAGCTCCTGTTTGTGTTTCAGCGCTTTCTGGTATATTTCATCGGCAGTATAACCGGACTGTATCTCGAACCCGAACTTTTGACCATACAGCTCTTTACCCAGCCGGAAGCTACGCGGGTTTTCATTCTTTAAATTCTTTAGCCATTCTGTGTATTCCTTTATTGACAATACTGCTGTTGCAGCCTTTGCCAGCATAGCATCCTTTTCTTTCTGTTCCAGCGTTGATCTTTTCAAAGCATCAGGAAGGTCTTGCTCGAATACCGAGATACCACCCAGGTTCTGCTCTATGGCCAGTGCGGTATGTTCCAGTGTAGGATTCTTGATATTATGTTCGGCAGCTTTATAGTAAGCGGGTATTGCCGCCATCCTGCGGGCAAAATTGCGCAACCGCTCTTCCAGCGGAGCATAGTCATTGCCCAGCATGTCGGCAAAACTACTGCTGACATTATATGACGAGGGGTCCCACTGCCATGCTTTCTGTTCCTGTATACCCCATTGAGTATATTTCAACTGGTTTTCCATCATGTGATGGTCTGTTTTGTTTGCATCAGAAAGATCGTCCAGTTTAAACCGGGAAAGAGAGTCCAGCTGCTTGTTGCAAAAATCCAGTTCCAGTATCCTTGATTTCTGGTCCGGTATTACCAGTACATTATCATACTTATGAAATCCTACTGAGCTTGCCCATCCCGGATTGATCTTCCATAGCGATAATACGAACCGTTCTTTATAGCTGTTGAAAGCCTTATCTGCAGGGGATAGCATATCTTTTGCTTGTAAGTTTGAGAAGCTGAACGTAGCGATACAAAAAATAATTACAGGGATGATCTTTTTCATAAAATTATTTTACAGCGGCAAACTTAATACTTGTTCCATTATTAAATGACTTTAAGTATTTTTGAATAAACATATCTATAGCAATGGCAAAAATGACTGTTAACGGAAAAGGTACCAAAGAGCAACCATGGGTATTAAAAACACCTCCCGGCACGTCTGAGTTCACCATGTATCGTGATGAAACACTTGATCCGCCTGCGCTGGTATGTACTGTAGGCACCACTGTATTGCGATACGACCTGCGTTGTATCAACGATCTGCATGCTATGCTGAAAAAACATGGAGACTGGATGTTGCTGGGCAGTGCTGACGAACAAAAACCTGCTGCTGAAGGCACCGTAGAAGCCTGGGGCCGCTCTGAAAGCAATCCTATGGGCGGCTGGTACGGACTTAAGAAAGGCCTTCGTGGCCGCTTTGGCATGTACGTCCCCCCGGTATTAGAAGTACTTGGCCTTGCCGAAGTAGAGCATAATCCAAAGAACAATCGCATGCGGGCTATATAATAATAGCGTAGTCTACGATATGCAATTACTTATTGAACTACAGCCTTCACGGTGCCGTAATTATTTTCATTGCCCATTTTTATGCAGTACATACCGCTGGGCAAATGAAGTCCGCTGATGGTATGTTCTGATATCCCGCTTTTTGCTGTTATCACTTCTTTATATAGCTGCCGGCCTACCAGGTCGTAGATCACTAGGTCATATTGCCCTGCTTCCTTAATACTGTAAGATACTTTCACCTGCTCACTTGTTGCATTACCAATTACGGTCATTGGCAATATTTCGGTAAGCACATTATTGATACCAGTTTTATAAGGTGTCAGGATCACATTGTCCAGGAACCATATGCTGCCATGTCCTGTAGTAGATATATATTTTAGCCCAATGTAGAAGTCAGCACTGGATTCATATCCTGTCAGTTCTACCTGGTAAGTATGCCATAAAGTATCTGTAGGGCTCGACAGCTTTGGCGATATCAGTCCGGGGTCAATATCTACACCACCTATCCAGACATCATCATTAGCCACAAAGATGGACAGATCTGACCTGCCGGTGAAGGTATTTGTCTTTGCATCCAGTTGCAGGTATATTTTGTTCGGAGCATATGATTCCAGGTTCATTTTAGGCAATACAAGAAAAGCAGTATCCGCATGAAAATCCCCATCAAAGTAGCCGGTGCAGCACATGCCGGGAGTTGTTACACCAGCGGCATTGGGCCTTCCTTTTTCAGGTGTGCAGTTCCATTGACCTTTAGGTATATTATTGGCATTAACATTGGCCCGTACCCACCCGCCCGGAAAATTAGCATCCAAAACACATGCAACATCAAAATTCTGGTTGATGGCATGTATCTGTGCCCGTACAGGTGTACCGAGACAAACACAAGCAATCATTATCAATAAATATTCCGCCACTTTTTTCATACCTGGTATTGCTCTTTCATTCGCAAATTAATCAATTTACTTCCAGCTATCAGCGTGTTTTTAAGCTCACATTTAATTATTATACAAATAAATATGTAAAATAAACACACTTAGCCTTATAACAATGACGAAAAACCGATAGCAAATGTTAGTACCTTGAAAATATTTATTTTTGCTACTAACAATTTCCTTGCGCATCTCGTCTAACTAGTAACTGAAAGTTTATTAGGCTGGCAGAAGGTATAAAACATATAAGCACGTTGTCTGATATTATTAATATAAGCAGTCAATTCTCTCATACAGAGCGTAGTTTGCCCGTTCAAAGTGAACTCAGCATACTGATCAGAGATTGTATTGCCGAGTCACACAGCGCACAAAAAAAACTATATGACCTTTATGCACCTGCCGCTTATGGTGTGATCAGGCGCTATATGTATAATAATGAGCAACTGGCACAGGAAATACTGAACGATTGCTTTTATAAAATATTCACCAAACTGGACCAATATTCGTTCCAGGGAGCTTTTGAGGGGTGGATAAGGCGTATAGTTGTAAATACGGTAACGGACCATTTAAGGAAGAACATAAAACCCGACCAGAATTATAAAGATATACAGCCTGAGGATGCATTTATAAATAGTGACGCAGTAGAAACAATATCGCATAAAGAGCTCTTAAAAATAATAGATTCTATACCTGAAACACACAGACTGGTATTTAACCTGTTCGTATTTGAGAATTATTCACATAAGGAAATAGCTAACCTGCTGAAAATAAATGAATCGAACAGCAGATGGCACCTGAACGATGCACGCAAAAGACTGAGAGAAAAGATAAACTCTATTATGAAATAATTACTATTAAAAGTATACAATGGAAAAAAACAGTAAAAATATTGATCACTTTTTCAAGGAAGAGCTAGGTAGCTATACCGAAACTCCGCCGCCCGCAGCATGGGACGCGCTTGAAAAAAGACTGGCCGGCAGACCACCGGCGAAGCCTTCCTTTGCGTTTCGCAAAGCAGGCTACCTGGCGCTACTGGTCACTGTAGCATCATTTACTGCTGTGACCATAGCCCGCAAAAATGCGGACAATGCCATAGCGCAAAATAATGTACCTGCCCAGGAAACAACAGGCATAGTTGCACAGGATGCTGCCCGTGCAACAAATGCTGTATCAGCTGACGTAAACAAAACACAGAACACAGAAGAACATACACCAGCCGCAAAAGAACCGGCGACTGCAGGCACAACTCCTGCTACAAACAATACGACTATTGCAAAGAACGAAGCGGCACAGACTGCAGGCATCCCTGCAAATGAATCACAACCTGCCACACAGGCAATAGCTAAAACGGAACCTACAAATACTGCAGCGCCACAACAAGCGACTGTTACAACTGAAAACAACAAACATATAGTACCACAAGCGACTGCGACTACAACACATAATACCCCGGTTGTATCGCAGCACGCTACTGCAACTAAAACAAGTAAAACAACTGCACATAATAACACAACAGCAGTACCACATACTTCAGCGATGAATAACGGTACGACACACAATGCTGTACCTGCTGCAACTCCTTCTTATACTGTATCAAATAAGGCACACACACGTGCTGTATATCAGAAAGGAGCCATTGCCAGGACAGAACAGGAAAATACTGTTTCACAAAATGCACCGGTAATACCACAGGCACATACGAAAAGCAATGGCCATGCATTGGCGCTAAAGACTGCTAAAACAACACCTGTATCACCAGCTAAGCAGCAGCCATCACTTGCGGAAAACCTTTCTATGCCTGCGGACGTAGCAAATACTGCAGAAGAAAATACTGAAGTACCTGTTGCTGCAAAACCAATAGTACCACAGGCACACAAAACAACTACAAATACTCCTGCACAGGTTAGTAAGAACGGCACCAACAAACACGCTGAAGAAGAAGTAACCTCTTTAACAACAGGCATGAAACAAATAGGGATCACTAACTCTCTGAGTGCAATGAAACCAAAGTCTGTACCGGGCGTTGTGACACCTGTATACAATAACAGCGTAAACCCTGAACCGGAAATGCACTGGAACAGCGGCAGCAAGCCACAGGCCGATGTGTCAGCAAAAGCAGCACCTGCGCCTGCCATGCCTCCTGCTGTTGTAAAAACAACTCCAAAGGTCAAGGAAGAATTTGACAGGTTTGAAGCCGGAATAAAGGCTGGCTATGAAACAGGTTTTAGTTTTGATGCAGCTACCAAGTATGTGGCTTCACCTTATATACAATATAACCTGTCGCCTAAGTTTGCCCTGATGCTGCAGCCTGCTGTAAAAGCGGCCAAAGTAAATAAAAGGCCGATAGGCACAGCACAGTCTTATTACAAACCGAATAATGACGGTGTTACAAAACTGGAAGACAGTACCCCTTTATATATAGCCGGTACTGCGGAAACGCTATGGGTGAATAACTACTCTTACAGCCAGACACATGATTCCATAGTAAAGACCAACACTTATGGTGGTACTTATATAGAGGTAGAAATGCCTTTATTACTTAAGTATTATATCGCTCCTAAGTTTGCGGTATATGCAGGTGCAAATGTTACTTACAGTAAATTACTGGGTGTGCAGGAACAGACCTATACCAGCGCCCTTATTGTAAAAACAGGTACCGCCGATGCACTCTCTACCAACCCCGCGCCGGCACTCAGCTCTGTGATCACTTATACGGGCAATGCTTACGCCGGTTATACAGTACCTCAGTATGCAGGCACAAACGGTTCTGCACTCAGACTTGGCTATATGGCAGGCTTCAGCTACCAGTTTACCGACAAATGGATGGTAGACGGACTGATGCAGCAAGGCATGGCCAAGCAGGATGTAAAAGCAGGATACAATATCAATTCCGCTATCTCAGCAGCATATTTCCGGTTTACTATTGGTTATAAGCTGACTAAATAAAATACGCTTCAACATATTAATAAGCCCTATCAGGAACTCTAAAAACAAGAAGCCTGGCGTTATTGCCGGGCTTTTTGTTTGCCGGCGTGTACCATGCCTTCCGATGGAGGGATTATATTGGGAAGATGTTCTGTGTTACGTAGAGATGAGCTACGCCCGTGTTCTAGCAAACACGTTCCTGATCTACCGCCACGTCCATCGTTAAAACTACGGCGGTTGAAAACGCTATGGTGGCATGTGGTGAGTATGACAAATACGAGTGAAAAGCGAGCAAACACAACCCTGCCCCATTCCAGTGGGGAAGCGTAGTTTACTTATCCTCACATTGTGATGACCGCGAGTATAGATGAGCTACGCTCGTTTTTTTGCAAACACGTACCTGCTCCACCGCTGAAGCTATGGCGGCACGTGGTCAGCATGACCAGCCGTCGCTTGCAGTTATGGCTGGCGATGCAAAAGCGAGCAGACACATTCCTGCCCCCCTCTCCAGAGGGGAAGCGTAGTTTACTTATCCTCACATTGTGATGACCGCGAGTATAGATGAGCTACGCTCGTGTTTTTGCAAACACGTACCTGCTCCACCGCTGAAGCTATGACGGCACGCGGTCAGCATGACCAGCCGTCGCTTGCAGTTATGGCTGGCGATCCAAAAGCGAGAGATACGCTCATTTCGTGAGATCGCTTTGTCGGAGCAGCGCATAAGGTCTGGCTTTGCTCCGCGCAATGACGCGAATAATTGCTTCCTACGCTCCTGCGTCATGGGTAAAGATCAGCATGATCAGCCATCGTTTGTAGCTATGGCTGGCGATGCAAAAGTGAGCGGTTGTGTTGCGTAGAGATGCTTCCTTCGTCAGCATGACAAGCAGAAAAACAAATGTAACTCAACAAAAAAAACCGGGGTTGCTTGTGGCAACCCCGGTTCAAGTATAAGGAACTCTGAACTAAAATGTTACCGTTAATTTTTCAGCCACTTCAGCACTTCTGATGTGTTGTTGTTAGTGAGCTTGATGAGGTAGATGCCCGGAGCAAGAGATGCTGCTTTTATCTGTATGTTGCTGGTGCCTAAGCTCCATTTGTCATCCAGTATTGTTCTGCCTGTTGCATCGTACATAGTTACTGTAAGTGGCGCATCTACAGGACGAGCTGAGTAAACCATTACTGAGCTATTGTCCTGGCCCTGCTGCGACAACCAGTATTTGTTCTTCTCTGTGCTGTTTGCTTTAGTGATGCTGGTAGTAGATACTACAGTGTAAGTAGATACCCCGTTACATCCGTTAGAGTCGACCTCGACAGAATATACACCCAGTGCCGGAGCAGTGAATGTATTGATCACAGCACCCGGAATAAGCGTAGTACCGCTGTACCACTGGTAGTGGCCATATCCTGTACCCGGTACCGACAGATCCCAGTGGCCTGAGCGGGATATAGGCGGATGCGGTGTAGCACTCACATCTACATTAACAGTTTTGGTAGCTGTTTTGGTACCTGAGGTAATAGTAAATGTAACAGCAAACGTACCATTAGCAGGGAAACAAATAGTAGTAGTATCTGAATTAGGTGCAGAAATGGTAGGGCCTGCAGGGCTTACTGACCATGTTTTAGTATCTATGGTACCTATACTCAGGCTGATAAATGTAACGCAGCTGTCCTGGCAGGTGGTAGTAGTAGATTCTGTAAATGAATCAATGAGTACCGGGGTTACTTTACGTACCACATTATTTGTCCTGTCTGCGATGAAGAGTGCTCCCGAAGTATCTACACAGATACCGAAGTTATCATAAAGCTGTGCTTTGATAGCTGCACCGCCATCACCGCTATAGCCAGGTACACCGTTACCTGCTACTGTCTGGATGATACCTGAAGTAGGATCTACCCTGCGTACACGCTCATTGCCAAAGTCTGATATGAAGAGATTATTTGTAGCATCTACCCATACACCTGCCGGGCTTTGAAGGGCGGTAGCTGTTGCCGCTACACCATCGCCGGTGAAGCCGCCTATGGTAGGCCCCTGTCCTGCTACTGTAACAATAGTAGGAGTTGTAATAGCCAGGTTAACTCTACGAACAGCATTGTTAGAGAAGTCTGCTATATATAGCCAGTTATCCGTTTTATCCAGAGCCAGTGCCTTAGGGTCTCCGGCAGTTGCAGTAGTAGCGCTTACGCCATCGGTATAGCCCGGGGTACCTGCAGAGTTTACAATCGTGGTTACATTACCACCGGTGATCATTCGCACCTTGCGGTTATTACCATCTGCCACATATACTTTGGTATCGGTAGAATTCACGACCACCGAAGTAGGATAATAGAATTTTGCAACAGCCACAGTACCATCTGTATTACCAACTGCAGTTACACCTGCAAACGTAGTGATATTACCTGCGCCGTCAATTCTGCGGATACGGTTATTGCCCTGGTCTGCTACGTACATAATTACCTGGCCCGGAGGAAGAGTAACTATAGAGATACCGCTAGGGCCGGAAAGTTGCGCCTTGTCAGCCGGGCCGCCATCGCCGCTATAGCCGGCAGTACCTGTACCTGCGTAGGTAGAGATGATACCGAACTTATTTATTTTACGGATGATATTGTTGCCACGGTCTGCCACATACAGGTTACCAAAGGTATCTGTAACCACAGAGTAAGGATTGTTCATCTGTGCGGCGGTAGCAGGGCCACCGCTGCCCAGCAGGCCACCTATAGGCGGTGTACCTGCTACTGTAGTTACTGCATGTAAACCTGTACCCGCTATCTTACGTACTGAATTATTGCCACGCTCGCACACATAGATGTCCCCGGTTGAAGGATCTATATCTATACCTGAAATGCCTTTGAAGTTTGCGTTAGTAGCCTGGGCCGCGTTCAAATATGCATGGATACCAACCTGGCCCGCATACCTTGTCTCAGTATAAGGAGAGACACTAAGGTCTACTTTACGGATGACAGCATTACCTGCATCTGCAATGTATAGTGCAGGAGATGTACCGGCTATAGCTGTTACAGCACATGGATAGCTCATGGTATCATACCTCGTGTCTGACCCCAGGAACGGAGGTGCCAGGTAGCCATCAGAATCAGGAATACCTACCATGGTGCTCATTACACCCCTTGAGTCTATTTTGCGGATCACACTGTTCATACGGTCTGCTATGTAGGTATTGCTACCTGAGTTAGTAGCGCCTGTAGGGCGGTCCAGCAATTCGTAAGCGCCCAGGCCACCATAGCCTTTGGTACCATTACCGGCAAAGGTGTAAGACCTGCTTAAAGTAAGACCCGGATGTGCAGAATTGATACGCCATTCTATACGGTTATCGTTGGTAGCAGCAACAAGCAGGTCGCCCGTGCTGTTGAAGATCAATCCTTCGGGCTGCGCGAAACCACATGACACGCCGGTATCGATCACATTTTCTCCACCATAGAAATTCCTGTTGATATTACCATAATAAGTAAATATTTTACCTGTGCTGGCCTCTATGATGCGTACACGGTTGCCACATTTAGGCGGCGTAGAATAACCCGTGCTGGTAACATATATATTGCCCGCTGCATCTAAAACAAGATTGGTAGGATTAGGAATAGCAGCTGCAAGTGCAGCGCCACCATCACCATTATCTATAACACCTGATAGCGGAGTACCTGCCACAAGGTCAACTGTATTTGTAGCAAGGTCCAAAACACGTATCACATCATTACCCGCATCAGCTATATATAATTTAGTACCTGCTGCATTGAGCGCTACGCCCTGGGGGCCATTGAATGAGGCTGTCATCGCACCACCCGGAACACCATCGCCTGTGTAAGCAGGGGCACCATTACCTGCTACAGTAGACACTACCCCGAAAGTAGTGACCTTGCGGATACGGTTATTACCTTTGTCTGCTATATATAAATCTCCTGTGGATGCTATGCAAACTCCCATCGGGTTATTGAATTTGCCCGGTGTCCCATCTGCAAATCCCATGCCTGTAACGGGAGTAGGATCACCCGCCACAAGTACCATTCTCTGGTTAAATTCATCAAACCTGCGGATAACATTATTACCGGCATCACACACGTAAACATTACCACCCGGGCTACCTGCTTTATAGGCAATACCTGAAGGGTTTTTGAGCTGCGCATTGGTAGCAGGAGTAGATACAAGCGGGAAGTCGCCCTTATAGCCGGGGTAGTTATTACCTGCTACGGTAGAGATGATACCTGCAGCAGTTATCTTGCGGATAACGTTGTTACCGCGGTCTGATACGAACATAGCGCCGGATGCGAAGTCTATGGCTACGCCCACAGGTGTGTTGAACTCTGCAGCGGTAGCCGGGCCGCCATCTGCCAGGTATTTATTGGTGCCCTGTATCCCGGCTATGGTGCTGATAACACCCAGCCCGTTTACCAGGCGCACCACATTGTCGCCCCTGTCTGTAATGTACAGCAGGCCTGAAGAATTGGCCTTCACATTGTATGGTTCGTTGAGGGTAGCTGCAGTAGCAAAGCCGGCATCGCCGTAAGGACCGGGATAAAATCCTGTACCAGCCACGGTAGTAATAATGCCTGAGGCATCTACCTTGCGTATACGGTGCTGGCCCAGGTCTGCAATAAATACATTGCCCATACCATCGGCCGATACGCCTGTAGGCATCACCAGCTGCGCCAGTGTAGCCGCCTTACCATCACCCACGCCGGTAGTACCGCCACCTGCAAATACAGATATAGAGCCTGTGGTCACATCTACCATACGCACCAGGTTGGCGCCGGAGTCTGCTATATACAGCTTCTGGGAAGTATAGTCGTATGATACGCCTACCGGGCCCAGCAGCTGCTGCATAGTGGCAGGGCCGCCTGCCGAGCTCGTACCCGCTACGCCTGTGCCTACTACAGTAGTAATAAGCTGTGCACCGGCACCGGATGATAACAGCAATAAGCATGCTGCCGTAATGAGTTTGTAGAAATTGCGCTTCATAATAATTATTATTGTAGTTATAATTGTTTAATACTTAGTCGTGAATTGGGAACGAATATAATGATTTTTTTCCTTACCGTAAGTTTTTTTTCCACACAGCATGTGCGCAGGTTTTCAGGCTGCTTTTGCTGTATTTAGACCCCCGGACATAGCATAGACGAGATTGACGAGGAGAACGTTAGGAATAATTTTATATTTATTTAAAAATATACGATTAACCTCTCCCCGACCCTCTCCAAAGGAGAGGGAGGTGCGATCGGCTTACAGTTTTTCCAAAAAGAAGGTGCATTTTCTTTATTTGCCAGTTCCTGTTGATAATCAATAGACGGAGCCAATATTTTTTCCATTTTCCTGCGCACTTGTTTCCATTTCTGGTTCATGACCATGCGGATGTAGCATACACTCCGGTTCTGCAGGCAGGGTATCGGTTGGCGGAACATGATCTGCGGTAGCTAATATTTCTTTCATCTGTTTTATCTCATATTCTTCGCAGCGTGCACGCATGCCGGCAAATGTGCTGTTGATCTCAGCTTCAACTCTGCAGGGTCTATTTCTTCCTCGGACTCATCCGGGTCTATATCCATTTCTTCGTCCTGATCTATTTCCATTTTGTGGTCACGGGCCCGGCGATCCTCTGCGAGGGCCCGTACCTGTACCAGCCGCTCTTCTTCCCGCTGCTCTTTTGTATAAGGCGGGAAAGCCGCATCGGTATCCGGCACTGCACTGATCTGTTCTTCCGGCGGCATATCTATACCTGCCTTTTCATAAGCGGCAATAATATCGGGATCGGAAAAGAATTTTTCACGGTCGTCGATGAGCTGCTCCGTATTGTCAGGGGTAACCCATGGTATGCGCCCTCCGACACCTGTAAAGTGCTGAGGCACAAGATTGGTAGTATATATGGATGCCCGCCGTGTAATATAATTATCTATGAAAGGCGTGAGCTCATCTGCCAGCCTTGTATTCTCTGCCTGACAAATGATAATCTGTAAGGTGCCCTAAGATGTGGTAACAATTCTCTGCAATAATAGCCGGGAGGTGGGCGGCGGACATCTTGAGCCTTGCCCAGTCCCCTTCTTTTACCCAGTTGCTGACGCTGCGGCGGCTTACCTGCAGCAGGGTGGCGATCTGTGTCTTGGTGAGCTCTGTCTGGAAATAGAGGTTTTTTGCCTGTAGTCTTTTTTCGAGGTGCATGATCAAGTGATAAGTTATAAGTTAAAAGTTAAAAGTGTGGGGTGAAGAGGTTAAAAGGTTAAAAAGTTGATAAGTTAAAAGGCTGAAAACTGATTTTGAGGGTGTAAAGTTGGGATGGAAAAATGAGGGGAACAAAACGGGAATTTGTGATAAGACGAAAAGTGCAGTATGATAAGCCGTATACTGCTTATGATAGAAAATAGTTGTGGGCGGCAATTGGCTGTGTGCCAATGTATTATATAGTGGTTGGGATACGCAGTAAACAGAAATGCTATTGCTATTGGGATACCTATCCTAATACAGTAAGTATTATAAATAATCCCTCGTTGCGTGAGATTGCTTTGTCGCAGCCAGCGTACAGGCTCTGCTTTTGCTCCGCGCAATGACGGGAGTGTGGAGATGAGCTACGCTCGTGTTTTGCAAATACCTTCGTCAGCATGACAAATACGAGTAAAACCTTCAATTTGTCAAACGAGTCGGGTCCCTGAAAAAAAGGAGCCCCGACTTAGTGACACAATGCTTGTCATGCTGACGAAGGAAGCATCTGTATCGTGTTGGGTGCTTGTGTTTGTGGAGGTATGAATGATAACGCGATTATCCTACGGGAGACGGATGCTTCGATTCCTCAGCATGACAAATACGAGTAATCACTCGTTTCGTAGATTGCTATGCAGCTGCCAGAGTAAATAGTTGAGCCTTTGATTCGCGCAATGACGGGAGTGTGGAGATGAGCTACGCTTGTGTTTTGCAAACACCTTCGTCAGCATGACCAGACGTCGCTTGCAGCTATGGTTTGGTTAAGCGAGTGGACACACCCCTAACCCCTCTCGAGAGGGGAAGTGTCGTTACTTATCCTCATTTCGTGTACCGCGAGTAGAGATGCTTCGTACCTCAGCATGACAAAAGCGAGCAAGCACTCATTTCGTGAGATTGCTTTGTCGCTGCCAGCGCACATAGCCGGGGCTTTGCTCCGCGCAATGACGGGAGTGTGGAGATGAGCTACGCTTGTGTTTTGCAAACACGTTCGTCAGATGCCCAGCCCTCATTCGCAGCTATGGCCGGCGATGCAGCAGCGAGCAGACACCCCTCACCCCTCTCCTGATGGTAAGTGTTGCTTAGCCCTCATCTCGTGAGATTGCGTTGTCGCAGCCAGCGCACAGGCTCTGCTTTGCTCCGCGCAATGACGGGTGTGATGGATGAGTATAAAAATGTGTGGCACACTTTGGGGTGTGCCACACGGGTAAACAGGGTTATATGTCAGGACTATAAAATCATTACTGCTAATTCTTTAACCACTTCAGCACTTCGGATGTGTTATCGCTGGTGAGCCTGATCAGGTACAGGCCGGGGGCAAGAGCTGTGGCTTTTACCTGTATGCTGCTGCTGCCGGTGTTCCACTTCTCATCGAGTATTGCCCTGCCTGTAGCATCGTACATAGTTACTGCCAGCGGTGCATCCAGCGGACGTGCAGACCAGATCATTACTGAACTATTGTCCTGGCCCTGCTGTGTGAGCCAGTATTTATTCTTGTCAGCAGTATTTGCTTTGGTGATAGCGGTAGTAGAAACCACGGTATAGGTAGATACGCCGTTGCAACCGTTAGAGTCGACCTCTACAGAGTATACGCCGAGATCGGGAGCGGTGAATGTATTGATAACTGCGCCGGGAACCGGTGTGGTGCCACTATACCACTGGTAGTGACCATAGCCTGTGCCGGGTACCGAAAGATCCCAATGGCCTGTGCGGGTGATAGGCGGATGCGGCGTGGCGCTCACATCGACAGTAACAGACTTTGTAGCAGTTGTGGGCCCTGAAGTAATAGTAAACGTCACAACAAATGAACCATTGGCAGGGAAACATATAGTAGTGGTATCTGAGTTAGGCGCTGCAATGGTAGGACCTGCAGGGCTTACTGACCATGTTTTGGTATCTATGGTACCTATACTGCTGCTGATAAATGTAACGCAGCTATCCTGGCAGGTGGTAGTGGTAGATTCTGTAAATGAATCGATGAGTACCGGGGTTACTTTGCGCACAACATTATTGGTCCTGTCTGCTATATAAAGATTGTCTGAACCATCTACACAGATGCCGAAGTTATCATAGAGTTGTGCCTTAGGCGCTGCACCACCATCGCCGCTATAGCCGGGCGTACCATTGCCCGCTACCGTCCTGATGATACCTGTAAGATCTACCCTACGTACGCGTTCATTACCAAAGTCTGATATGAACAGGTTGCCGGCAGCATCTACCCACACACCGGCGGGGCTGCTGAGCGCAGTAGCTGTTGCCTGTACGCCATCGCCTGTGAAGCCGCTTATACCAGGCCCCTGGCCCGCTACAGTAACTATAGCGGGCGTGCCGGTAGTATTTACCTTGCGCACTGCATTGTTTGAAAAGTCTGCTATGTAGAGGTTATTGCCTGAAGCATCAAGGGCAAGCGCCTTAGGATCTGCAAGCTGCGCCGTGAGCGCACTTGTACCGTCAGAATAACCGGGAGTACCGGTACCCGCATAAGGGCTTACGCTGCCACCCGTTATTACCCATACTTTATGGTTATTGCCATCAGCTACATATACCTTAGTATTTGAAGCATCAACGCACACGCTGGTAGGATAATAAAATTTAGCTGTAGTTGGTGGTGTACCACCAACA
>JAOQAP010000142.1 GCA_025963465.1 Flavipsychrobacter sp. | reverse complement strand
TGTTGTAACAGTGGTGCCGGGCGTAAGGACACCAGAAGGAGAACAACAGCCTGCAATACTGAAAGTAAACGCCGAAGTAGAGAATACGGGCAATACAGAAGTATCAGGCACACTGGAATATAAACTGGGTAAACAAACCTTAACTGCAGAAGTAAAGATAGCGCCGCACGCCAGGCAAATAGTATACCTGCCCGACCTGCAGCTCAATAATCCAAAACTGTGGTGGCCCATTGGCAACGGACCTCAAAACCTGTACGATATAGATGTACGCTTTCTGATCAATAGCAAAAAAGAATCGAACAGGGAGCATGTATCGTTTGGCATCAGGGAGCTTCAGACAGTATGGAATACTCATACCAAAAGCAGGGAGCTGCACGTGAACGGGCAAAAGATATTTATCAAGGGGGGCAATCGTATCTTATCGGATGCGTTGCTGCGTTTTTCTCCTGAACGGTATGATGCTGAAGTACGCTACCATAAGGACATGAACCTAAACCTTATTCGTGTATGGGGTGGTGGTATCACGGAGCGCCCGGAATTTTATGATGCATGCGATAAGTATGGCATACTAGTGATGCAGGACTTCTGGGTATCAGGCGATTGCAACGGACGATGGTATGACCCTTTGAAAAAAGAGGATACCACGACACGGAGAAATTACCCGGACGATCATAAACTCTTTATAGCATCGGTAGAAGACCAGGTGAAGATGTTACGTAATCACCCATCGCTGGCACTGTGGTGTGGTGGCAATGAGATCGCTCCTCCTGCTGATATACTGTCTGCTATTAAAGAATCTATACTGCCGTTGCTTGACAGCACACGGTATTTCTTCAACCATTCTAATGATGACAGTATGTCTTATAAGGGAGGTGATGGGCCGTATACTATTCAACCGGCTAACTACTCCTGGGAGCATCGTTCTTTTCCATTCAATTCCGAGATTGGCTCTGTAGGCATATGCGACTACGAATCACTGGAAAGGTTCATACCGAAAGAAAATATGATAGTGCCGCAATATGACAATGCCAACCGGAAATGGAAAACAGATTCTGTATGGCAATACCATAAGTATACTAGCTACGACTCTGCAATAGAGGTATATGGCCATGCAACAGATGTAAAAGACTTTGCGAAAAAAGCGCAACTGGTCAACTACGACCAATACCGCGCCATGATGGAAGGTGCGTCATCGCACATGTGGGACTGGTATACGGGCATTATCATGAGGAAGACACAAAACCCCTGGACAGCAATGGTAGGACAGATGTATGACGTGTACCTGGACCCTAATGCCGCCATGTATGGCATGAGCAAAGGGGCGAAACCAGTGCATATCATGTATGACCCGATACAGCACTCGATACGCATTGCTAACAACAATTTCACAAAGGGCAATAAGCTGCACTGGCGGCTGGCCATCTACCAGAAAGACGGTGTGCCTCATGACCTGATCCAGGGCTTTGCAGAAACACCACCCGGCACCTGCAATGAGTATGGCTTCCTTCACAATACCATAGACGGACTGGCTAAAGATGAAGGCTTATTCATGAGCCTGCGGCTGGCAGATATAGTAACAGGCGAAATAATAGATGACAACCTGTACTGGATACCGGACTCAACAGGGCACTACCCTATTCTTACAGATATGCCAAAGGCTGCAATTACAGCTACTGCAAAGACAGAGAAGAACGGCAATATTGAAGTGACCATCGCGGCACCGGAGCATGGCCAGATCGCCTTCTTCAACCGGATTTCTGTGGTAGATGCCGTTACGAAAAAAAGGATATTACCAGCTTTCTCTAATAATAACTATATTTCCGTTCTACCGGGCAATAAAGAGACCATACAAGTATCGTTTGCACCACAGGAAGGTGTGACGCCGATGATCTCCATAGAAGGCTGGAACGTAGACAAAGTATATATACCAATTACAAAAACGAGCAAATGAAAAATATATTATTAGCATTACTTATTGCGCTGCCTGCACCATTGTTTGCCCAGAACGATGCGAACATGGGTATCATACCTGCACCGGTATCTGTAAAGAAAGAAAAAGGTGAGTTCAAACTTACACCGGAGACGATCATATTTGTAGACTCTCCTGACAGCAAGGCTGTCCGCTTCTTTGCAGATTATATGAAGAAAGCAGGCTTCGTGGGTGGCGTAACAGATATTAACCAGGTAGATAAGAAACAGCGCAGTCTTAAAAACTCCATCATGCTGTCGCAGAATTTTAAAGGAGATATGCCGGCAGAAGGTTATGACCTGCAGATAATGCCTGACCATATAACGATCAATGGCCGTTATTCAGGTATGTTCTACGGTATACAAACGCTGATACAACTGATACACAAAACCGGTAGCAGCGGATATGCCACAATACCATGTGGCGTTATCAAAGATCACCCACGCTTTGGCTATCGTGGTATGCACCTGGATGTGGTACGCCACTTCTTCGATGTTGATTTTGTGAAACGCTATATAGACCTGATGGCTGCATACAAGCTCAACACCTTTCACTGGCACCTGACCGATGACCAGGGCTGGCGCATAGAGATAAAGAAATATCCTAAGCTTACAGAGATAGGCAGTATGCGCGCCCAGACCAAAATAGGTAAAGTACATGGCGTAGACTCTGACCTGTTTGACAATACTGCTCATGGTGGCTACTATACTCAGGCACAGATAGCTGAGGTGGTTGCTTATGCATCAGACAGGTTCATTACTATAGTGCCGGAGATAGAAATGCCGGGACACTCTATGGCACTGGTAGCATCTTACCCGGAGCTTAGCTGTGACCCTACAAAACCTTACAAGGTATTTGAGAACTGGGGTGTATCGAAAGATGTACTCTGCCCTACCGATGCAACTTTCAAAATGCTTAATGATATATTGTTCGAGGTAATGGAACTATTCCCGGGCAAGTATATACATATAGGAGGCGATGAATGTCCTAAAGACGCATGGAAAAAATCGGACTACTGCAGGCAGCTGATAGCAGACCAGGGACTGCGTGATGAGAATGGATTGCAAAGCTATTTTATCGGTCGTATTGAAAAGTTCATCAATTCGCAGGGACGCAGTATGATAGGCTGGGACGAAATACTGGAAGGCGGACTGGCTCCTAATGCGACAGTAATGAGCTGGCGTGGTGAAACAGGCGGCATAGCTGCAGCGCAGCTGAACCATGACGTGATCATGACACCGGGCAGCGGTGGCCTATACTTCGATCATACACAGAGCAAATCTACACAAGAGCCACTGACCATAGGCGGCAACGCACCGCTGTGGAAGACCTACAATTACGATCCGGTACCTGCCACACTTACCAAAGAGCAGCAGGTGCACATACTTGGCGTGCAGGCCAACATGTGGACAGAATACATAGCTACCCCGGCTAAGGTAGAATATATGCTGCTGCCGCGCATGCTGGCGCTGTCGGAAGTGGCATGGACACCGAAAGTAAACAAGAGCTTTACCAACTTTTCAGAAGGACGCTTACCGCACCACTTAGCCATGCTGGAAACACAGGGATATAACTATCGCGTGCCAACACCTATAGGTGCTAAGGACACAACAGTAACCGGCGATAAATTCAGCGTAGACCTTACTCCTACGGTAGAAGGCGCTAAAATATACTACACTATAGACGGGTACACCCCTCGCGAAACAGATCTGCAATATACCACGCCGATCAAATTCACGATACCGGCAGGTAAGCACATCGACTTCCAGGCAATAGAAATAACGCCTGCGGGGAAGAGAAGTATAGTTACTGCAATAAAGATGCAGAATTAGCGTTAAGTTTAGTAAAATTATTTATGCACTATAAATAAGACCCTTCTATGAAATTCAATTCATCTGTTAATGTGTCAGCAATATTGCTGATATTAATTGCACTTACATCAGCATGTCGTAAGGAAAACAAAACTACTGTTGTTCCACCTGTTACACCAACTGGCAATGAGGTGGTATTTTATCCTGATAAAAGAACCGTTGCAGCCGGTGATACCGTACATTTTACGTTCATCTCTAAAGGCTATATAGTAACAAATCCTGCCGGAATTGACGGTATGTGGTACTTTGGCGATGGCGATAGTTCAAAGTTGAGCGCTCCTTATCACGTTTATACAGCTGCAGGTGTTAACAATGTGATCTTGACGATCAGTGACACAAGCTATCATGTATCCGGTGCACGAAATCCCGTAACGGTATGGGCTGATCCACTGTATACCAAAACGATTTGCAAAACGAGACTATGGCAGGGCGAGCAAAAAACTACCCAATCCGGTGCCAACAATTCTGAATCAAGTCGCTTGATTCATGACACGTTATTTTCATTCACCTATATCGATCGGTTAACTATCGAAAATATGACCTATGCACCGGGCTTGTCGGATAGCAATCACCTTGTTTATAGCAATGGGATAGAAGAGCTTCATTATAATACTGTTACAGACAGTGTATACTACTACTCAGAAAGTTCATCTTATGACCACACCGGCAGGGAGTTTTACTTACAACCAACAACGCTCACAAAAGTCCAGGTCTGGTATCATGCTCCTTAACAACGAATTCAAAACAATTCTGAAGACTATTACACCGCACTAATTCATATCCTTCATGCAGGCAATAAAGCTTTTTAGTTTCACAGCATCTTTATCTTTTAACCTGGCAGAAACATCAGAAAGATAAATACTTTCAATTTTCGTAGTACTCAGCTTTGTTACGTTCTCTTCTGTTATTTTAAAGAAGCCCTGCAATACATATGCCCCTGATTGTGACCCTGTGCTAAATACCCCACCAGTAACTGTTGATGGTTCCTGCTTACATTCTACTACAGCACTTTCATCTTTTAATTCGGTGCCATCAGCAAATTTCACTACTGCACCGGTAGTACCAAAATGCTGGCCTGCGTCCTTAAGATAAAAACGCAGTACAAAGAAATTCGTTGGCTTATACTGCTTGAGCACAGTTACATGCTCCAGCATAGGGCTTTCATACCCTCGTGCTTTCTTCACCGGGTTAGATGTTTTCTTTATCTGCCTGCACGGATTTTTTACGGCAAAACAGAATACAGGCATGAGCAATAACACAAGTAATAGCTTTTTCATGTGCAAGAATTTATACAAATATAAGTTTCCATTTGATTTTATCCTCTAACTACCTAAAGATGAACGTTGACCTGCCCCAAAGTAAGTATTTATGGGCATCAGTATAATTACTGATTGAAAAATACCTTAAAGGACGTATAGGAACAGATGATTAGATATTATACTTTTGCCCTATCAATAACAGTTCAAATTTATTATACATGAAAAAACTGACCATCATCTGTTCTTTTGCGTTCCTTATAGTTGGTTGCGCTAAAAAAGACACTACTGTAACTACTACGCCTACTTCGTCTACCAGCACCCCATCGCCTAATGCGGGTAATGTAGATGGTGCGCTTATAAGTCTGAAAGTAGATGTTTCTACATCCGGTTATGTGGTAACTACAGAAACTGCTTTGGCTACTTTCTTCCTGGCTACCGGCAACAGCAGCAATCTTGGAGAAGCCGGAACGGTAAGTGTAAATAGCTACAATCTCGACAGGCAAAACAATAACAGCTACCTGAAATCTGCGAGCGTAGGCCAGACAGTAACCAGTCTGAACTTTAGCTCTAACGACAGCAAATGGGTAGTAAGCGGGCTCAACACAGTGCCGGCGTTCTCTTACAATCATAATGTGCCGTTCCCAACTTTCACAGGCTCTATACCTGATGCCATTACCCGTAGTAATGGTGTTTCCGTGACCTTTACAGGTAATGTGGCGGATGCAGACAGTGTTATCATCTTTATTGTAAAGAATAATACAAGCATCACACGTACCTTCCCCGCTTCTGCTGCGTCAGGCGCCATATCAGCATCAGATCTTGCCGGATTACCGGTAGTAACCGATAACTCGGCCCTGATGGAAGTAGTACCTTACCATGTTACCTTAAACATGCAGGGCAGCAAAAAATATGCATTCATTAAAGAACGCGCTGTAGTTAAGAATATCAATATCAACTAGACCTCTCCCGGCCTCTCCCAAAGAGAGGTGACACAGAGTTTGTTACCTTATAAAGAAGCCCCGTACTGTATACAGTACGGGGCTTCTTTTATGACTATATTTTCTTATCCCTTGATCGCTGCAATACCCGGTAATTCTTTGCCTTCAAAGAACTCCAGCATAGCGCCACCACCGGTTGATACATAGCTTACTTTATCGGCCATATTGAACTTATTGACTGCAGCTACACTGTCGCCACCACCTACAAGGGAATATGCGCCCTTAGCAGTTGCAGCAACGACGGCCTCAGCTATAGCCTTTGTGCCATGCTGGAAGCTATGCATTTCAAATACGCCCATCGGTCCATTCCACAAGATAGTTTTAGATTCACTGACCACCTTTGTGAACTGTGCTATAGCCATCTGGCCAATGTCCAGGCCCATCCAGCCTGCAGGGATCTCTGTGCTAAGAGCAGATGAGCAGTTAGCATCAGCAGCAAATTTATCAGCTATGATACTGTCCGATGGGAGATGTATGCATACACCCTTTTCATCAGCTTTTTTCAGCAGGTCCAGCGCCATTTCAAGGCGGTCATCTTCGCACAATGAGTTACCTATCTGGCCACCCTCTGCTTTAAAGAATGTGTAAGCCATACCACCACCTATAATGATGTCGGTAGCCTTATCCAGCAGGTTTTCTATGATCAGTATCTTATCAGATACTTTAGCGCCGCCTATGATAGCAGTAAATGGTTTCTGGTTATTGTTCAATACCTGCTCTCCTGCTTTTATCTCTCCTTCCATCAGCAGACCGAACATTCTCTTACCCGGAAAGAATTGTGCTATAACGGCTGTAGAAGCATGCGCACGGTGAGCGGTGCCGAAAGCATCGTTCACATACACATCACCCAGTTTCGATAGCTTTTCAGCGAAATCTTTATCACCTTTTTCTTCCTGCTTGTAGTAGCGGAGGTTTTCCAGCAACAATACCTGGCCGGGAGCAAGCGCCTTTGCTTTAGCAACAGCGTCATCGCCTATGCAGTCATCAGCAAACTGAACATCAACACCCAGTACCTGCGACAGGTGAGCTACCAATGGCTTTAAAGTGAAGTCAGCAAGTGTCAGCTCCGGTTTCTTTTCTATGTCTTTCAGCGGACGGCCCCAGTGGCTCATCAGTATCACGCTGCCACCATCTGCCAGTACCTTTTTTATAGTGGGTATGGCCATGCGTATGCGGGTATCATCAGTTATAGTGCCATTCTTTATCGGCACATTAAAGTCTACGCGTATCAGCGCTTTCTCATTTGCAAAATTGTGGTCCTGGAATGTTGACATATAATTGATTTCTGTAAAATGATAATTATGTTTTAAAATCAAATCGAGAGCTCTCTGCAAAGATTTTTGCAAAAGTATCTTTAAATTGGCATTAGATATATTTCCGGCATTAAGAAAAATGATAAAAGGAGGCGCTTTAAATGTATCAAGCAGTTTCTTGTAATCTTTGTCTTTAGTAACAAATATCACACTTTGCTCTTTCGCTTTCATGAAAATTTCATGATCAGGTGTCGTTTGAAAATTGAGTTTATAAAATGATATAGCCTCAATATTAAACTGCTCATTTAACCATTTTGCTATAGCAGGCGAAATATGCGTGTCTGTCCACACAAGCGGCTTCTTATGCGGCATGTACTATAGGTGAGTCATTAATGATCATAGAGGCATATAAAAGACAAGCGTTGATATCATCTGCCTCCAGTATCGGATGCTCCTCCAATATCTGCTCTGCAGTCATCCCGCTTGCCATCATTTCTAATACATCGATCACACGGAAACGTAAGCCCCTGATAATAGGCTTGCCTCCGAAAATACCAGGATTGGTCGTAATTCTTCCTAATAATATTTTCTGATCGTTGTCCATAATAATTATTACGCTACAAAAATATAAAAAAAGGCCCAAAAGGGCCTTTTTTTATATTACAATAACAAACATTAATTATTTGCTGATCAAACCTGCGAAATACTTAACTGTACGTACAAGCTGGCTTACATAGCTCATCTCGTTATCGTACCAGCTTACGGTTTTGACCAGCTGTGTATCGCCTACGTTCTGTACCCTTGTCTGTGTAGCATCGAACAATGAACCGAAAGAAGTACCGATGATATCGCTGCTTACTATTTCATCTTCATTGTAGCCATAGCTTTCGTTAGCTGCTGCCTTCATAGCTGCATTGATCTCTTCAACTGTAGTTTTCTTGCTGAGGATAACAGTAAGCTCAGTAAGAGAACCTGTAACCGTAGGAACGCGTTGTGCAGAACCATCCAGTTTGCCCTTCAGCTCAGGAAGTACCAGACCTATTGCCTTGGCAGCGCCGGTAGAGTTAGGAACTATATTTTCAGCGGCAGCACGTGCACGGCGAAGGTCGCCCTTAGCGTGTGGTGCATCCAGTGTGTTCTGGTCATTGGTATATGCATGTACGGTAAGCATAAGACCGTTAACGATACCATAAGAATCGTTCAGAACCTTGGCCATAGGGGCCAGACAGTTAGTAGTGCAGGAAGCACAACTGATAACAGTTTCGCTGCCATCCAGTATGCTGTGGTTCACGTTGAACACTACAGTTTTCATATCGCCGGTAGCCGGTGCAGATATAACTACACGCTTAGCACCTGCCTTGATATGGCCTTCTGCTTTTTCTTTATCAGTAAAGAAGCCTGTGCACTCCAGCACCACATCTACATTATGTGTACCCCATGGTATCTGTGACGGGTCTTTCTGCGCATAAATGGTGATCTCCTTGCCATTTACAGTGATCGCATTTTCAGTATGCTTCACATCCTGGCCAAAACGGCCCTGGGCAGTGTCATACTTCAGCAGGTGAGCCAGTACGTTTGGCTTTGTCAGGTCGTTGATAGCAACTACTTCAATGCCTTCCATGTTGTATATCTGGCGGAAAGCGAGGCGGCCGATACGGCCAAAACCATTGATGGCAACTTTTACTGTACTCATTTTATTTATTATATTTATGACGTTTTTTTGAAATGTGGCGCAAAGGTACGTAAATTCAAAATGAAAATAAATAAGATGAAAGCCAAAAATTGTTAATAATATAACATAAATATGTCTCGTTCGCTTACAAACGGAGGGACATGTTATTTCAGGCTATTATATATCCCTGAGATCAGTTTATTTCTAATGGATATTTCTTGCATCCAGCGCCTTTTGGTAGGCACGGGCATTTTTCATCTGCTCTTCAAAGGTGGTAGCAAAATCGGAACGACCATTAAATGACGCACTGGCGCAGAAGTACATATAAGTAGTTTTAGGTGCCATAAGCACTGCCTCTATAGAACTTACTGATGGTGTACAGATAGGTCCCGGAGGCAAGCCCTGGTACATATATGTATTGTATGGAGAAACAGTTTGAAGCATAGGCCCTGTAACCCTGCGGATTGTAAAATCGCCAATTGAGAACTTTACAGTAGGGTCTGCCTGCAGCCTCATTCCTTTTTGCAGGCGGTTTATATACACACTGGCTATTTTAGGCTTGTCGTCATTTACATTGGTTTCCTCATCTACAATAGATGCTATAATGATCGCTCTGGTTTGTGTCAGGCCCTGCTTCATTGCCTGTTGTTTGCGTGTAGTATCCCAGAAACGGGAATAGGTCTTTTCTATTTTACGAAAAGCTTTATCTGCTGATGTGTTCCAGAAAAAATCGTAAGTATCAGGCATTATGGCGCACATGGCCGTATTGCTATCCAGCCCGAATTCTGATAAATAGTTGTTATCAGCCAGTAATTGCTTCAGTACCACAGAGTCTGCTTCGAGGTTCATGCATATCATATTCACCAGGTCCTGCTTTTTACGCAGGCGGTTGATGACCAGCTTCACGGGTGTTTGCCTTCCATTGCGCAGCATCCGTATGATGTTGAAATTGCTCATGCCATTCCTGATCCTGTACTTACCTGCCCGCACATGCTCCGGTATCTTTGCCTGTTTTGCCAGCAGATCGAACGAGGTCATATCAGCTATAAACCCACCCTGCTCCAGTGATCCTTTCAGCTTTTCATAGTCGGAGCCGGTATGCACATAGAGATACTCGCCCTGGGTAAAGCTGCCTGTGTTGGGGCCAAATACCTTGTAAACAGCAACAAGGCCTATCACTATGATAATAATAGCCACATATAGTAACCCACGTGATTTTTTCTTCTTAGCAACAGCCATGGGGCTAAATTAAAGGATAAGTTGATTGGTTGAACAAAAACAAACAGAAATGTTGTAAACACCGGCTTATAAAAACCATAAAAATATTATACGATAGTATTTGGCAGCATACCTCTAAAATGCAATACAGTGGCATGGAAATTTTACACTAATAAACGGAACATTTAAAATCTAAAGCCATGAAAAATTTAAAGAAAGGGCTGGTCATTCTTGCTTTTGCCACCTTTGGTGCAGCATTCAGCAGTTCAGCCCAGATAGTCGTAAGAATAAGGCCTGACAGACCACATTATACGAGAGTAGTAGCGCCTAGTCCAAGGCATGTGTGGGTAGATGAAGAATGGACACCACGTGGAGACAGGTACGAATTTGCCGGAGGCCGTTGGGTAGAGCCACCACGCGAACACGTAAGGTGGGTACCGGGGCACTGGAAAAATACCCCAAATGGGTATGTGTGGAGAGCCGGCCACTGGCGTTAATTTTTATACAGATCTATTGACCAGCCGTCCCTATTCAAGGGAGCGGCTGGTCATGTTGTTTATGGTATGATTTTTTAATGAGTCAGCAGAGAACAGATTATGGACTATCTCATCTTTGAATATCATGTAAAGAATGTTGTGGGTGATACGCACTACAATGA
>JAOQAP010000130.1 GCA_025963465.1 Flavipsychrobacter sp. | reverse complement strand
CATGGGGTATAAGCAGGATGATATGTTCTTTAGCCACTACTACCCCCATGGCGAGGACACCATAGAAAAAGGCCTTGCAAAACATGGCTTTACAATGGACGACATAACTGATGTATTTCTTACACACCTGCATTTCGATCACTGCGGCGGATCTATAAAAAGGGAAGGTGATAAACTGGTACCTGCATTTAAAAAAGCAGCCTACTGGACCAACATGAAACACTGGCATGCTGCCACTACTCCAAATGAGCGGGAAAAAGCATCTTTCCTGAAAGAAAACATACTACCTATAGAGGAAAGCGGGCAATTGCGCTTTGTAGAAACATCGGACGGTGAAGAATGGCTGCAGGACATACGCATACGCTACGTGAACGGCCATACGGAAGGTATGATGCTGCCACAGATCAACTATAACGGCACTACAATTCTTTTCTGTGCCGACCTGATACCGAGCACAGCGCACGTATCTATACCATGGGTAATGGCATATGATATGCGGCCGCTGGAAACACTGGGCGAAAAACACGCATTACTGAATGAAGCTGTGGCGAATAACTGGGTGCTCTTCTTCGAGCACGACCCTGTGAACGAATGCTGCTCACTACAGCAGACAGACAGGGGTATACGCGTAAAAGAAATATTCCCGCTAAGCGAAATAGATACTAAAATGAAAACTGCATAAACCCTTACAGGTTCATGGCAAATGTTCGTTGCCCTTTGTTTTTATAGACTATAGTCACAAAATACAATCCCCTGCTGATCCTGTTCAAACTAATGTGGTTATCGGCAGGGGATATCTTTTTCTGCTTTACAAATTCCCCTTCGCCATCTGTTATCATGGCGCTATATACTTTCTTCGTTTCGGGCAGGTTGGAGAATATGACAGCACCATTATTTACAGTTATCCCGGTCTCCGTAAATTCATTTCTTTCCTTTACTGAGATCTTTCTGCGGGCATTGTCGTTCGACTCCCATCTACCGGCATTTGCGCTTACTCCCTGTGCGTTTGCAGTAGTAATACGTGCCAGCAGGGCCATTGTTATCAATACTTTTTTCATAGCCTTTTCATTTGTGTGAACAATAATTATATCACAACAAATGTATCTATACCAATACCATTGCCTGTACCGCCAAAGGCGTGATATGCGCCAGAACAGGGCAAAACTGAGGGTGAAAAAAGGGGTAGGAATTATTCCAGCTCGTAGTCCATTCTTACTATAACATTCGCAGTCTTGTTCTTACTGGAAGTATTGTAAGCGCCACTATAGGTAAATGTTTCGTTGCTGTACTGGCCGGTGATCTGGAATACACCCATGTTTGCCTCTTTCAGTTTGCCCAGAGTGCCATGTGCGTTCTTCACTATGGTAGTAGCGCGATTATAAGCATCCGTCGATGCCTGTTGCAAAAGATTTATCTTCAGGTCGGCAAGTTTAGTGTAATAATACAAAGGCTCTTCAGAGCTAAGCTCCAGGCCACCTTGCAGCAACTCCGTAATTTCTCTTGACACCTTCTCTATTTTGTCAATACTTTTTGATTCTATCTTTACCGATTGCGACAGTTTATAACCCTTAAATGTTCTGCCTGTTATTTTGCCATCGGCATTATAAACATCTTCAGACAATTTGCTACTGACAATAGAGGTGAATACGATCTCGCTATCGCCCACACCATGTGCGGTAAGGTATGCCCTTATCTGCTGCTCGTCCGATTTGAGTTTGCTGTAAGCATCTTTTATATCCAGTGATGTGCGCTCAAATGTTGCCGACCACACAATAAGGTCAGCTGTAAAATTGTAATATGCACTACCAGCAACACTGATGGAATTGCGTGTTTTGAATTTATAGTTATAGCCCTTACTCACTATCATTACACCTGCTATTATGGTAATGCCGACGATGATCGCAGTTACATAGCTCTTCATATAAGTATCAGTTTTATGCTAAATTATACATTATTTGATTTAAAATTGTAATAAATAAATTAAGTTTAACTATCACAGTGCGACATTTTGTCCCAAAAGAAAGGATTGGCAAAATAATTGCAATTAATAGGAGGACTATGTTTTTTAAAAAAAAGAAGGATATGCAGGAGAATACAAACTCAGTTAATGAAAATGCGGACAACTTGTCACAAAACGAAGCAATGGATGAAGCATTGTCAAACGTCTTAAATTCAGACGATAGCAGAGCCGGAAGCGAGTTGAGTGAAGGTAATGACGAGGAGATAGAAAAACTACATGCAGAAATAGCAGAACTGAAAGATAAACACCTGAGAATGTTGGCCGAATTTGACAATTTCCGCAGGCGTACCGCCAAGGAACGTGTAGAAATGTCACAAACAGCAGGTAAAGATATCATACAGTCGCTGCTTGTAGTGCTTGATGATGTAGACAGGGCTGCAAAGCAATTAGATACCACCACTGACATCACTATACTTAAAGAAGGTGTTTCATTGGTATTTAATAAATTCCGTAACATTATGCTTTCCAAAGGGTTGAAAGTGATGGAAGCACAGAATGAAGAATTTAACCCTGACCTGCACGAAGCTATTACTGAAATTCCTGCTCCGTCTCCAAAGATGGTAGGTAAGATCATTGATGTGGTAGAATCAGGTTATTACCTGAATGATAAACTCATCAGGCATGCGAAAGTAGTGGTAGGAAAATAACCCCCGGCCCCTAAAGGGGAGGTGTTAAGCAAATAAAATATTAATAATAAATAAGGGGAAGTCCCTTTAGGGATTTAGGGTATTTATGGCAAAAAGAGATTATTACGAGGTACTAGGTGTAGCAAAAGGAGCACAGGCTGATGAGATCAAAAAATCTTACCGCAAGATAGCTATGCAGTTTCACCCCGACCGCAACCCGGGCAACAAAGAAGCGGAAGAGAAATTCAAAGAAGCAGCAGAGGCTTACGACATCCTTAGCACACCTGATAAGCGTGCCCAGTATGATCGTTTTGGCCATGCAGCAAGCGGACAAGGTGGCTTTGGCGGGCAGGGCGGTGGCCCGGGCGGCATGCGTATGGAAGATATATTCCAGAATTTCGGCGACATCTTCGGCAATGATATGTTCGGCGGCATGTTTGGTGGCCAGGGCGGTGGCGGTGGCCGCAGGCAAGGCACACGTGGCGCCAACCTGCGCATAAAGCTGAAAATGGACTTTGGTGAAATAGCAAACGGTGCCACAAAAAAAATAAAAGTAAAGAAGCACATCACCTGCCAGCAATGTACAGGTAGTGGTGCGAAAGATAAAGGATCTATACAGACCTGTGGCAGTTGCGGCGGTTCTGGCCAGGTACGCAGGGTGACCAATACCTTCCTGGGACAGATGCAGACAGTAACTACCTGCCCTACCTGTAGCGGTGAGGGTAGCACCATAACCCAGAAATGCGGCAATTGTAAAGGTGAAGGACGTGTATATGGCGAAGAAACACTGAGCCTGGAAATACCTGCAGGTGTGCAGGACGGCATGCAACTAAGCATGGGCGGCAAAGGAAACGCTGGTGAGCGCGGAGGCCCTCCGGGAGACCTGCTGCTGCTGGTAGAAGAAGAAAAGCACGAGCATCTTACACGCAGAGACCTGGACGTTGTTTACCAACTGCATGTATCATTCCCTGAAGCTGTATTAGGTATTCAGGCAGAAGTGCCTACGATAGACGGCAAAGCAAAAATAAAGATACCGGCAGGCACACAAAGCGGTAAGATATTCCGCCTGAAGGGCAAGGGCTTCCCGGCGTTCCAGTCTTATGAAAAAGGTGATGAACTGATAGAAGTAAATATCTGGTCGCCACAGACACTGAGCAATGAAGAAAGGGACCTGATGGAAAAACTAAAGAACTCTCCAAACTTCAAGCCAGGGCCTGATGCAAAGAATGAAAGGGACGACAAAAGTTTTTTCGATAAAATAAAAGACGCATTCGGATAACAAGCAAAATAATAAAACAAAAAAGGAGCTGATCGATCAGCTCCTTTTTTGTTTTATTTCACTGTTCCATATCATCCGCTCCAGTTGTTCGCGGTCGTATATGATGCTGGCACGGTACTGGGAAACAGGTTTCCATCTTTTCTCTTCAGCATTCCATTTTTCAGGAAGCGCACTCCAGAGGAGCTTCTTTTGCGGTGTAACAATAAATACTTTACTGTACATGCTACCCATGCAGGCAAATACAGATTCATCAGGGAGCTCTATGATGTTGCCCCCCATAGGGAATGATGTATTCACATTTTTCTCTGTAGTGCAAACATACTCCCATACTTTTTTCAATTGTCCTGAGCTGCCCACTGCGGGCTCTGTAAGTTTTTTTAGTTTTGGAAGTGCTCCCGGATTGCAGCCATTGTTATTGAACAGGAACAAGCAACCTATTGCAGACACCTTACAGGCATGCTGATTGCAGAACAAATCATTGCCCTTCTGAGGAACACCTGTTTTATATTTCTCTCCGTATTCATTCAGTATAGTTCCTTCAGGGTACTTTACTTTTACTATCCTGCTTATGTTCTTAAAGCTCACGTACACGATCTTGTTCTTTTCATCAAAGGAGAATGCATTTTCGTGCATGTCCATCATCCCGATGCCGTCAATACCATCACCCGGCTTGTAATTATGAAGGTCTGTCTCCTTAAAATAATCAGAAGACTTCCAGGACCAGGCAACATTGCCCTGTTCATCATATTCTATTATAGTGCCAAATCTTACAGGCATATAATTTGAATCAGTAGCGCCCAGTTCATTTTTGTACTTGAATGATACAAAGAACGAGTTATCACCTTTGCCGCCCCGCTTACCATATACGGTTTCATTTCCCATTACCATGTAATGGCCATTGCTGAGCCTGTCTAGTCCGTGATGATAATGCTCCTTTGCCTCACCGCTCACTTTGCCATTATTAGGGGCTTTCCACACAAGTTCGCCATCATAGTTTACTTCATAAGCCTCGTCATTATTTATGAAAGTAATGGTGCCAAATGAAGTAGCTTTCAGGTCCCTTGTACAGGCGGTGCCGCCCAGCCCGTCTGTTGGCAGATACCAAACAGGACGGCCTTTCATATCATACAAAGTATTGCACCCATCAAGAAAAACATATGCGTCACGATAAGCTTGTGCTGTATCAATGATACGTACCCTTGTAATCGATGTGTCTATATCGTTTGAAAAAGATGTTTTGAAATGATGAAGTGCACTGTATGTTTTTACTGTTGCTGCATCAATTTCTACAGAGCGCCAGGTATACTCTTTACCAAATGAAGGAACTTCTCCGATCATTTTAGGTTCTTTCCCTGAAATGGTGTTGATAATATTTTTCCCGAATGAATCTTCTTTATTATAGGTGCCAGCAGCTATCTGTACCTCAAATCCTTTTGCAGCTATGGAAGCCGGCGGGAAAGAAAACCCTACCAGCCTGTAGTTAAGAGACCGACCTTCTGCCGGAAGGACCTGTGCCCACCCGGAACAATGAACAATAAGTAAAAAAAGTACAGTGGATAGAATCTTATACATGGCAAAGTGTTCAAAAAGTTACCTAATATAATATACTTATTGCAAAGAAACGAACACTAAATAATCTTTATTTATAAATCATTCAAAATAGACATTTAATATCTAAATATGCACAAGTCAATTTTTCCCTACTGACTTTTCATCACCCCAAACCAGCTTTTCTAATTGCTTACGGTCATAAATAATACTTGCCCTGTACTGCTGTAAAGGCAGCCATTTATTCTCTCCGGTATTGTATTGTTCAGCGGTGGCACTCCATAAGGTCTTCTTGTTCTTATTAACGATAAACAACTTCCCGTACACACCTCCTATACTGACAAACAAACTGCTATCCGGCAATTCAATAATGTTCCCCCCGGAAAGGGCTGGTACAGCCTCAACTCCCATATCGGGAATGTAGTCGTATTCCCATATTTTTTTCAGTTTTTCAGTGATTTGCTCCGGCTCTTTAAATATCTTCAACTTAGGTAGCCCACCCTTATTGCTGCCATTGTTGTTAAAGAGGAACAAGCATCCTATTGCAGAATGTTTGCAGGCATGCTGTGCAGAAAAAAGTCCATTTCCCTTCAGGGCAACGCCGGACATATATTTCTCACCAAACTCAGTCAATACAACGCCATCCGGATACCGGATCTTTACTATCCTGCTTATATTCTTGAAACTTACGTAAATCGCTTTTTGTTGCTCATCAAAGGAAAAGGCATTCTCATGCATATCCATTAACCCCATCTTGTCAATCCCATCCTTAAATTGAAACTTGCTGAGATCCGACGATTTAAAATAGTCTGACGACTTCCACGACCATACAACATCGCCCTTTTTATTGTATTCTATTATTGTGCCGAAATTTAATCTCAGATATCCGGAATCATCACTATCCTTGTGTTTTTTTACCTGCAGCAAATACAGGCCCGTATCGCTTACCTGTGATAGCTTACCGTATAATGATTCGTTACCCAGCACCATGTAGTTGCCGTTACTTAGTCTCGTAAACTCATGATGATATAACTCTTCATTTTCTCCGTTCACCTTGCCGTTATTGGGGCCTTTCCATAATTGTGTTCCATTATAGTCTATCTCATAAGCATCATGCCCCATGATGAAAGTGATCGTTCCGAAAGGTGTGGTTTTGAGATCGATACTTGTGGTCGCAGTCATCTTGTCATTTGGTAAATGCCACACCATATTACCAGCCATATCATACATCGCTTTGTTCGCATCAAGCAGGACATATGCATTTTTATATTGTGAGGCAGCAGGCACAGTTACGGACACACGTGTAGCTCCGGGATCAGGAACTGCAACGGTAGTGAAATGATGAAAAACACCGTGCTTTACTATTGACTTCTGAGAAATGACGGTACGCCATGTATACGCCTGGCCAAAAGAAGGAACTTCTGCAATTACCTTATTGGTTTTACAGGTTATTGTTTTGATGATGTTTTTATGAAAATCATGTTCTGTATTCTGCTCACCGGATGCGATCTCTATTTTATAAGACGCAGGTACTTTATCTGAGAATGGAGAAAATCCTATGAGCCTGTAATTCAGGGCACTTCCTTCTTTGGGTAACACCTGCGCCTTCACCTCTGAGATAGTGGCAAAAAAACAGAGTAGGACAGATAAAACTCTATTCATTAAATAGAAATTCAAAAAAATATTTTTTTAACAATGATGACAGATACTCAAGTAAAAGTACCTCAATTTTTGTACGGTCCGTTTGCTACGATTGTATGCTGATATTCCATCTGAACACCGGAACTCCAAACCATCTGCTTCAATAATTTGCGATCATAAAGTATACTTGCCCTGTAACCCAGCAAGGCGCTCCAGGATCTGGTTTCATTATTCCACTCTTCCGGTAAAGCACTCCAGTATATCTTCTTATCCATACCTACAATAAACACTTTGCTGTATTGGCTACCCATACATACAAACAATGAATGGTCCGGCAACTCTGATACATTACCGCCTGAAGGGAATTCTTTCGGGGCATTACTGTCTACCTTACATTGATACTCCCATATTTTTTTCAGAGAATGATGCTCATCTTCTGACTCCATAAACTTCTTGACTTTGGGAATAGCATTGCTGCTACATCCATTGTTATTGAACAGGAACAAACAACCTATCTGCGAGCACTTGCAGGCATGCTGACCACAAAACAGGCCGTTGCCGACAGGGGCAGTCATATTTGGTTTATATATTTCGCCATAAGTACCTAACACTGTACCATCGGGATACCTGATCTTCAATACCCTGCTGATGCCTCTGAAGCTTATATAAATAACCTTATCTTTTTCATCAAAATAGAACGCATTTTCGTGCAGATCCATAATACCGCGAACTGAGGCTGACTTAAAATAATTGACAAGGTCAGATTCTTTGTAATACTTCGATGACTTCCATGACCAAACTACCTCTCCTTTTTTATTGTACTCTATCACAGTACCGAATAACAACTTCATGTCCATATCGGCACCGTTGGTATCCTTTTTAATAGTGTTGTCTGTATTGTATAAAGGCACTTTGAATCCCTCATTGCCCAATATCATATAGTTGCCGCTTGAAAGTCTTGTAAACTCATGATGGTAGAACTCTTTCCTGTCGCCACTCACAACACCATTATCCGGTGCTTTCCACAACACATCACCATCATAGTTGATTTCGTATGCAGCCTCGCCGGCCATAAAAGTTATCGTGCCTACAGGTGTGAGCTTAAGATCGCGTATGTAGCCTGCAATACCATCAAACTGTTTCGGCAGGAACCAAACAGGGTTACCTTTCATGTCATACATGATCGCCGTGCCATCTAAAAAAACATAAGCATCCTTATTCTTTGCAGCTTCCTGCAGGATACGCAACCTCATTTTAGAGGGATCTACTTTAGGAGAGTATAATGTGGTAAAATGGTGCAATTCACTATACGTTGTATTGCTGCCATCTTTAATAGCCGTTCGCCATGTATAATCGCTGCCAAATGAGGGAACTTCCAGTATAGTATGACTTGTGGAACAAGCTACTTTTTTAAAGATATTTTTTTCGAAGCTGCCTGAAGTATTCTGATTACCCGATGCAACCTGGATCTCATAATTGCCTTTGGGTTGCGTGGTAAAAGGAGAAAAACCTATAAGCCTGTAGTTGAGTGCACTTCCCTCCTTAGGTAAAATCTGAGAAATCGCTTGATGGCCGATCGTTATTAAACATAAAAACGTGAATAAAGTTTTGCTCATGCACAGGCGGTTTAAAACAAATATAAATTATTAAACTGAAAATGCGGCTATTATCTCCTTCATTCCCATTATTTAATAAAAATTAATTTTATTGTCATGAATTACAACAAATTAAAACAATTCATACATTCATTATATAAAATTTAATTCAAAAATCGACCAATACTGCCTGTTTAGAAATTAATCAATTATTCACTTCTTGTTATTCCGCTTTTATTACCTTTGTATCCTTTAGAAATTTCCGCTTAAAATAATCAACACACATAGACTATGGGTTACGTAAAAGACCTTTTTAAGGCAAAGGCTGACGAACAAGGAAAAGAAATAAAGGGTATCATAGAAAAGTATGGTAATAAGAAAATAGAAGAGGTAACTCTTGCACAGGTATACCAGGGTATGCGTGGTATTACCGGACTTGTTACTGAAACCTCATTACTTGATTCAAATGAAGGTATCCGTTTTCGTGGATACTCTATACCGGAACTGAGAGAAAAACTTCCTAAGGCAGAAGGCGGCAATGAGCCATTACCTGAAGGGTTGTTCTACCTGATGCTGATAGGTGAGGTACCAACACACGAAGATGTGGACCACGTATCTGCAACATGGGCACGCCGTTCGCATGTTCCGAATCATGTGTTCGATGTGATCGAATCATTCCCTGTTTCCGCGCATCCTATGATCCAGTTCACTTCTGCTGTTCTGGCACTGGGCACTGAATCTAAATTTGCAAAAGCATATAACGACGGCATCAGCAAAAAGCAATATTGGGATTATGTGTATGAAGATACAATGACCCTGATAGCGCGCCTGCCGCGTATTGCCGCATACATCTATCGCCGTAAATATAAAAATGGCGAACACATACAGCCTGATGGTATGCAGGACTGGTCTGGCAACTTTGCACACATGCTGGGCTTTGAAGATGAAGGCTTCAAAGAACTGATGCGCCTTTATATGACGATACATGCAGACCATGAAGGCGGCAACGTATCGGCCCATGCTACGCACCTGGTAGGTTCTGCACTGAGCGATCCTTATTTATCATTCGCTGCAGGTATGACCGGCCTTGCAGGCCCGTTGCACGGACTTGCTAACCAGGAAGTAATACGCTGGATAGAAGAGATGTGTAAAGAACTGAACTCTGATGCACCAACCAAAGACCAGATAGCAGCATACATCCACAAGACACTTACTGACGGTAAAGTAGTACCGGGTTACGGTCACGCAGTATTGCGCAAGACAGACCCACGCTTCACGGCGCAGATGGAGTTTGCTAAACGCCACTGCCCGGAAGATCCTACTATTAAAACAGTATGGAACGTATACGAAGTAGCGCCACCGATACTGGAAGGTACCGGCAAGATAAAGAACCCATGGCCTAACGTAGATGCGCACTCAGGCGCGCTGCTGAAGCACTATGGCCTTGTAGAGGAAGAATTCTACACAGTACTGTTCGGCGTATCACGTGCACTGGGTGTACTGGCAAGTCTTTGCTGGGACCGTGCACTGGGCTTCCCGTTGGAGCGTCCTAAGTCAATTACTACTGAATGGGTAAAGAACTTCATCAAACAGACAGAAGCAGTTTCTTAGTAAGTTAAAGGTGAAAAGTTAAAACCTCAAAGTATATTACAACTAAAAAGCAGGCATACACTGCCTGCTTTTTAGTTGTAAACAACAAGCCATTTAAAAATATAACAACCAACATACAATGAACAAAGGACCAATTTCTCAATTCATACAGCACCATTACCGCCACTTCAACGCTGCGGCACTGGTTGATGCTGCCAAAGGATATGAAACACACCTGCTGGAAGGCGGTAAAATGCTGGTATCACTTGCAGGAGCAATGAGTACTGCCGAACTGGGTATTTCATTTGCAGAAATGATACGCCAGGACAAGGTGGCCATCATCAGCTGTACAGGTGCTAACCTGGAGGAAGATATCATGAACCTGGTAGCGCATACCCACTACAAGCGTGTGCCTAACTACCGCGACCTGACACCGGAACAGGAATTCGAACTGCTGGAAGGTGGTTTTAACCGTGTTACCGACACGTGCATACCTGAAGAAGAAGCATTCCGCAGGATACAGAAGCACATCTACAAATTGTGGAAAGAAGCTGACGAAAAAGGCGAGCGTTACCTGCCGCACGAATATATGTACAAACTGCTGCTGAGCGGTGTAATGAAAGAGCACTACGAAATAGACATCAAAAACAGCTGGATGATAGCTGCAGCTGAAAAGAATATCCCGATCATTTGTCCGGGATGGGAAGACAGCACCATGGGTAACATCTTCGCATCTTACTGCATAAAAGGCGATCTGAAACCAAGTACCATGAAGAGCGGTATAGAGTACATGATGTGGCTTACAGAATGGTACCGCGCCAACTCATCAGGTAAGGGCGTAGGCTTCTTCCAGATAGGTGGCGGTATAGCGGGCGACTTCCCGATATGCGTAGTACCGATGATGTACCAGGACCTGGAATGGCATGATGTACCTTTCTGGAGCTACTTCTGCCAGATCAGCGACAGTACCACTTCTTACGGATCATACAGCGGCGCTGTGCCAAACGAAAAGATAACGTGGGGCAAACTGGACATACACACACCAAAGTTCATAGTAGAGAGCGATGCTACCATTGTTGCTCCGTTGATATTTGCTTACCTGCTGGGCTGGTAACAATAAAAAGGCAAGTAAAACAGGAGAGCGATGGGAAACCATCGCTCTTTTAATTAATTTCAATTATTATTATGAAGATCAACTGCACCATCGTCATTTTGTTTGCAACAGTGTTATTGGCAGGCTGCCAAACGAATAACATGCCTGTGCAAAAACAGGAATCGCCTAAACACTATTTTGAAGGACAATGGGTGCGTACAGATTATGTGGAAGCCATAAAGGCAACAAGGTCGCCGTACAAGTCCAAAAACAAACTGGATGGCCTGGCAACCATAATTATAGATACAGGCGCAATAACCGGCGACAGCCTGATAGCAAATGCATCGTGGAACAATCATGAAGGTTTTGCGTTTACTCTTTACTTTGACGAACAACGCGGTGCAACCTCATTTGGAACAGACCTGCCTGATTATGACGATTCACTCGGATGTTATGCATTGGGCTATAAAGCAATAAATGCAGATACCATACTGGTGCTTTATCACATCAACAGGAGCCATGTACTTACAGACTCTGCAACCTACGTAAAAGCAAAACAAAGTAAGACCACCGACCCTACATGGCCTATACAGTATATGGTCAATAAATTCGTATTTGCAGGCGCTTACACAGTATACGATTCGCTGGGCAACAAACAGGATGCCTCCATGGATAATGATGGAAACACAAACGGGATAGCAGACTATACAAGCTATTACATAGCTACCGACTTTAATGGCGGGCCTGAAGCGGTAGATCATATGATGCTCGCATCAGGATCGAACGAAGACGACAGAAAGTCACGCATCTTTTCCTTTATAGCTACACCTGATACGATAAAGCTGTATGCTATGATGCAGGACACAGACACAATAACACCGGGCATGCACCCACTTTATATTCTAAAAAGAAAATAGCCGCTTACTTTTTAGTCGGCGCTTTCCGGACTACAGTGTCAGGCTTCATTTGCACAAGGCCTGTGAGGTGCTGCGGCGGCAATGGTCTTACAATATCTGTATGCTTCTTCTTAACAGGCTGCACAGCTATTTCACCTTTTTCAAAACCTGCATCCGTATTATGCGCTGCCTGCTTTTGCTGCTTTAGGGTATCTGTCTTTTTGGGTGCAGGCTCCATAATTACATCACCCTGCAGGTATGCAGGCGGCTCTACGGGCTCTGCCATTGGGCCACCCATAATATGCCGGTCAGGAGGTAAATTGGGCGAATGTTTCACTTTGTGCACCTTATGCACTTTATGTGTCGTATCGCGCACTATAGGGCGTGGCGATGCGATCTTACCCATCATAACAGGCCTTCTTTTAATTGTATCTGTAGCTGCATGATGCACAACCTGCTGAGCAACGGCACCCGCATCATCACCCGTGTGCAACATGCCGAAAGCAAACAGTAAGATAGCCGCAACCTTTTTATATAGCGGCAAAGGCGCATACACTACAGACTTAATAAATTGTTCTGAAGAAACAGGCACGTTCAACTGTTCTGCCTTGAACCTGCCGCAAACACCAGAACTACTACTGCCCTGTAGGTACCGCAGGATATCTTCCTGCCCCCAGCCAGAGAAGTCAACAACCGTTTTGCTGCATTGTGCGCAATGCCTGCCGTTACTTTCCGGCGTCATGTCATCCCATGATTCATGGCAAGGTTTGGGTATCTGGATCGTGTATTGCATATTGTGCTGTTTATTGTAAGACGCAGTAAATGAAATATTCCATAAACAGCATTTTAAAACAGTCATTATTACTTAACACTATTATCCATAAAAGAGACCGCTCAGAAGTTCGGGCTACATCAATCCCTTTATATCCGCCATTATTTTGTGAGCGAGATCGTTAGCCTTTGCTTCTGATTCACTTTCTGAATATACACGTATGATGGGCTCTGTATTAGATGTGCGCAGGTGTACCCAATTGTTATCAAAGTCTATGCGCAGGCCGTCCTCTGTATTAATAGGCTGGTCTTTGTATTTAGTTTTTATCTGCTCAAATATTTCCTTCACTTTTACATCTTCACCCAGCTCTATTTTGTTCTTAGAGATAAAGTAGTTAGGATAAGTGCCACGCAGCTCTTTTACAGACATTCCTGTCTTAGCCAGGTGTGTAAGGAACAATGCAATGCCAATGAGCGCATCACGGCCATAGTGCAGCTCCGGAACTATTACGCCACCATTACCTTCACCACCTATCACTGCATGTACGTCCTTCATCTTCTTCACCACGTTCACCTCGCCCACCGCACTTGGAAAATATTGACCACCATGTTTTTCGGTCACATCACGCAGCGCTCTTGTTGACGAAAGATTAGAAACAGTATTACCCTTTTTATTGGAGAGGATATAATCAGCAATAGCGACGAGTGTATACTCCTCACCAAACAGGCTGCCATCTTCACATACAAAGCAAAGCCTGTCTACATCAGGATCTACAGCTATGCCCAGCGTTGCTGTATTATCTGTAACGGCACTGCACAAACCCACCAGGTTTTCCGGTAGTGGCTCCGGATTATGAGCAAAGTGACCAGTCACTTCTTCGTTTATTACTATTACATCAGTTACGCCAAGCGCATTCAGCACCTGTGGTACAGATATTGCTCCTGTAGAGTTAACCGCATCTACCACCACCTTATAGTTCATTTTCTTAATTGCAGCCACATCCACCAGCGGGTGAGCAATTATTTCGGCTATATGCTTCTGTATATAAGTATCGTCTTTTGTTACAGTTCCTATCTTGTCTATCATGGCATAAACGGCATCATTCCTCTCTGTAAAATCCAGTATCCACTGCCCTTCTGCCGCATTCAGGAACTCGCCATCTTTATTCAACAGCTTCAGCGCATTCCATTCTTTAGGATTATGGCTGGCAGTAAGTATGATACCCCCACCTGCATTTTCCATTTTCACGGCCATCTCTACAGTAGGAGTAGTGCTCAAGCCCAGGTCAATTACTGTGCAGCCTATGCTTTGCAGCGTAGCCACCACCAGGTCGCGCACCATACCGCCAGATATGCGGCCGTCCCTGCCTATCACTATCTTCTGATTATCACCCTGCTGTGCCACCCACGCACCATATGCCGTGGTGAATTTTACAACATCGATCGGTGTAAGGCTTTTGCCCGGTGTGCCACCTATTGTACCCCTTATTCCTGAAATGGATTTTATTAATGCCATATGCGCTTTTGAATGTTGCGAAGGTACACAATTCACATTTTGATTAAAATTTTGGTAACCAGTAATTAACACAATCACATTACCTTCCTCTCTATGTATCAAATGTATTTTAACTGATAATTATCAGTCCTCACCTTTGCGGGTATTGCAAAACATTCTATTTTGTTGAAAATTTTTAAAATATGAATATAGGCCTTCTAACACGCCTGCGCAGATTGTGCGGCATCTTACTTATTACCTCTATTTCCGGTATAGTAGCTGCCCAGGACAACAATACAAAACTACCTACAGACCCTGACGTAACGACCGGTAAGCTAAGTAGCGGCCTAACCTATTACATACGCAACAACCATAAGCCGGCAAACAAAGTAGAGCTACGCCTGGTGGTAAAGGCAGGATCGATACTGGAGACCAACGAACAACTGGGGTTGGCACACTTCATGGAGCACATGAACTTTAACGGCACAAAAAACTTTGAAAAAAATGCGCTTGTCAGCTACCTGCAGTCAATAGG
Organism: Flavipsychrobacter sp.; assembly: GCA_025963465.1. Classification (GTDB taxonomy): domain Bacteria; phylum Bacteroidota; class Bacteroidia; order Chitinophagales; family Chitinophagaceae; genus Nemorincola. The sequence continues at coordinate 3,057 of JAOQAP010000130.1, read as the reverse complement.
TGTGCAGTTTGGTGCCGACCTGAATGCCTATACCGCTTTTGACCAGACAGTATACATTCTACCTATACCAATGGACAAACCTGAGAACCTGGAAAAAGGCTTCCAGATAATAGAAGACTGGGCGCACAATGCCTTGCTTACAGATAAAGACATAGATGATGAGCGTGCCGTGGTGCTGGAGGAAAGCCGCCTGGGCAAAGGAGCTGACGACCGCATGCTCAAAAAGTATTTCCCTAAGCTGGCCGAAGGCTCGTTATATGCCGACCGCCTTCCCATAGGTACTGATGAAGTTCTTAAGAACTTTAAGCATTCAGAGATACGTAATTATTACACCGACTGGTACCGCCCAGACCTGCAGGCAGTGATCATAGTAGGCGACATAGACATTGCCACTGCTAAAAAAATGCTGACGAAACATTTTGAAGGATTGAAAAACCCGGCTGGCGAAAAAGAGCGCAAATATGTAGATGTGGTTTCCCGCAAAGCCCCTGAAGCAATGGTGGTAACCGACAAGGAAGCTACAAATGCATCTCTTGCCATTATGTACCCTTATGCTAAGAAACAAGCGTCTGTAACCTTAGGAGATTACAAGGGTGACCTTATCCGTAACCTTGCTTTAGCAATGATCAATCGCCGCCTTAATGACCTGGCACAAAGCAGCGAACCACCATTTCCTTTTGCAGGCGTTGGTTTTGACGACCTGATACATGGCTACGAAAGCTTCAATGCATATACCATATTCAGCAACGACCCGCAGAAAGCTATGACCGCCATAACTGGTGAACTGGTACGTGCGAATAAATTTGGCTTTACCGAAAGTGAGCTGGAACTGGCAAGGAAGGATATGATGAGCGGCATGGACAAATCTTATAACGAGCGTAAAACGACCGATAGCAAGGACTATGTAGAGGAATATATCCGTGCATTCCTGAACAATGAGCCTTTCCCCGGCATGGAAAATGAACACAACTATTATAAAACTATGGTGCCGGCCATTACGCTCGCTGACGTGAACAACGAGGTAAAAGATTGGACAAAGAATACAAATACATTTACGCTTATTACCGCTCCGGACAAAGCAGACCTGAAGCTACCTGACAATGCAACACTGCTTGCCATGACCAAAAAAGGTCTCGCCCAGGAAGTGACCAAAACTGAAGAAAAAAAGCTGGCAACCACGCTATTGCAAAAGAAACCGGAGCCCGGAAAAGTTGTGACCACGACAAAGGAAAAGGAATTTGACGCAACTACTTATACGCTGGCCAACGGCATAAAAGTAACCATCAAAACAACTGATTTCAAGAGCGACGAAATACTGATGAATGGCGTAAAACCAGGTGGCTCTAATGGCTTTGGTGTGGCAGACAGGAGCAACCTATACTTTGCTACCAATGTAATAGAAGCAATGGGGACAGGTGAATTTTCCCCTTCCGACCTTGAGAAAGTACTGGCAGGTAAAGAAGTAAGAGTAAAAGCAAGTATAGGCGAGATCACAGACGAAGTTTCAGGATCGAGCACGGTGAAAGATTTCGAGACAATGCTCCAGCTGACTTACCTTACCATGACACAGCCCCGCAGGGATGAGGGCCTGTTCAATGCATTTAAAGAAAAGCAGCTGACCATGCTGCAATACATGAGATCTAACCCGCAGGCTGCGTTCTTTGATACAACGGTAAAAACGCTCTACAACAATAGTCCGTTTGCTAAAATAATAATACCTACAGCAACGGATTTTGAAATGCTGCGCCTGGATAGGATAATAGAAATATACAGGAAGGAGATCAGCAATGCTAATGGATATCACTTCTTCATAACGGGAAATATAAAACCTGAAACCGCACTGCCACTGCTGGAAACCTACCTGGGCAGCATACAAGTGCAAAGAGAACCATTACTCTTCAAAGACAATATGGTGCGCAGGATAGACGGCGTGAAGGAACTAAAAATAAAGAAAGGGAAAGAAAAACAAAGCCTGATACTTACAGTTTATTCAGGAGAAGTAAAATTCTCTGAAGACCTGCTTTTGAAAGCGCGCGCCGTAGCCGAAGTGCTGAATATAAAAGTAATAGAAGAGCTGCGCGAAAAAATGGGCGGCATATATACAGGTGGATTCAATGCTAATGTTTCTAAAGAACCATATGAGTCTTATTCTATACAACTACAGTTGCCATGCGGCCCTGAGAATGTAGACAAGTTGCTGGCTGCTGTAAAGACCGAGATACAAAACCTGAAAACAAGTGGACCATCTGCAAAAGACCTGGACAAGGTAAAAAGCCAGTGGAAAGAAAAATACATAACAGACGTAAAAGAGAACAAATACTGGGCAGGCAAGATGCAGACCGTATTATTCTGGGGCAGGGATAAAGACCGTGTCTTTAACTACAAGTCTTATATAGACAAGTTAACACCGGCAGAAATACAGGCGACGGCAAAAGAACTGTTCAACGGTAAAAATCAATTCACGTCCATTTTATACCCTGAATCTTAGTTTTAACTGATACAACAATGTGATAAAGTGCGCTTCGGGGCGCACTTTATTTTTTTATTAAATAATTCACAACAAAAAGTATCCTGAAAATGAACGGTTGTCGCCTTCATTTATGATATTTGTCCTACCTATGGATAATATAGAACAGCTGAAAAAGTGGTGCAATGGAACATGGCTTGCTATGGAGCATACAGATACCATAATAGAAGAGCTGGCTATAGACAGCCGTAGTATAGAGGCACCTGCCAATGCATTGTTCATAGCGCTGAAAACAAACCTCAGGGACGGGCATAGCTTCCTGCAACATGCATGGGATAAAGGAGTACGCAATTTCCTGGTGTCAAAAGAAGTAGATATTGCGCAATTGCCTGCATCCAATATTATACTGGTAAAAGATACTCTTGCAGCACTGCAGCAGATAGCAGCAGGCCACCGGAAGGAATTTAAGATACCCGTAATAGGCATTACCGGCAGCAACGGCAAGACCGTAGTAAAAGAATGGCTGTACCAGCTACTCAGTAATAATTACAACATAATACGCAGCCCTAAAAGCTACAACTCACAGGTGG
>JAOQAP010000101.1 GCA_025963465.1 Flavipsychrobacter sp. | reverse complement strand
TTCCAGTTGCTCATCCAGCCCGCTCACTGCCATTTTTCGGGCGTTTTCATCCTCCGGGCTCATTTCGTATTCACTTATTGCTTCATTTATATCCATCATTTCCATCAGAAAGGCTGGTGGCAGTGCGTATTTCTCCTCATCTTCCAGCAGGCTGTTCATCTTTAAGATGTAAGCCATAGTGGCATCAGCGCTTTTCAGGGTCTTGTAAGCATCGTTGTTCATGGCTGCCATGCGTAGCGCTTCGGCAAGCTCTGTGCCGCCTGCCTGGGCAAACCTGTCCGGGTGATAAGTACGGCTCAGCTCATAAAATTTACTTTTCACCGCTGCTGCATCCGGGCGAAAGGATACCGGCAGGGCATATAATTCAAAATAGTTCATCATGTATTTGAGCCTTTGGAACGTTATATTTGTTGCTAAATTACTAAAGATGATCCGCATAGGGCTGATAAGGGAAAGGAAAAAGCTGCCGGACGAGCGTGTTGCGCTCTCACCTAAGCAGTGTGCATACATAATGGCCAATGACCCCAATATAAAAATTGTGGTAGAGCCTTCCCCCTCCCGTTGCTTTTCAGACCAGGCATATTCCGGCCTGGGCGTAGAACTGTCTTCGGATCTTAGTGATTGCGATATACTCATGGGTATAAAAGAAGTGCCTGCCGAATTCCTTATACCTGGCAAGACCTACTTCTTCTTTTCACATACCAAAAAGAAACAGCCGCATAACCAGCACTTGATGCATGCGCTGATAGAGAAGAACATCCGTATGATAGACTACGAGTGTATTACCTACAGCGATGAGCAGCGCATCCTTGGTTTCGGGCTATTTGCAGGCATAGTAGGGGCTCATAATGGCCTCCGCACCTATGGTAAGAAGTTTGGCAAATATGAACTGCCGGCGGCCCACGAGGTAAAGGATTATAAGGAACTGATAGATGCCTACCAATACCTGAAACTACCCAATATAAAGATTGTCATGACCGGCTCAGGAAAGGTAGCTGCCGGCGTGCTCGATGTGTTTACCCGGCTTGATATTGAGGCGGTAGAGCCTTCAGACTTTCTTACGCATGAATACGAGTACCCGGTATTTACGCACCTGAAAGGTGCAAGCCTCTATGCACGCAAAGACAACGATCTTTTTCACCGCGATGATTTTCATGCGCATCCCGAGGCCTACAAATGCCTGTTCTCTTCTTACGTGCACCAGGCAGATGTGCTCATGAATGGCATATACTGGGAAAAAAAGATAGCAAGGCTGTTTGAGAAGCCGGATATAAGACGCAATGACTGGCGGCTGAATGTCATATCAGACATCACCTGCGATACTGATGGTTCAGTACCTATCAATGTAGGTTCCTCTACTATTGCAGACCCTGTATATGGCATAGAGCGTGCTACTATGCAGCGCACAGTGCCCTATCAACACACTAAGGATATAATAGATGTAATGGCAGTAGATAATCTGCCCAATGAACTACCCCGCGATGCATCAGAATACTTCGGCCAGCACCTGGATAAATACATACTCCCGGAGCTGCTGAAACCCGAAAGTGAAATACTGAAACGGGCCACCATATGTGAGCATGGCAAGCTGACAAAACGGTATGAATACCTGTCAGACTACGCCTATTAAACAAACACCAGTAACTTAACGCCTGATGTCGCATAAAGACGAACATATAGTTTGCCCCAATTGTGGTTTCCAAACCAGTGAGAATTATTGTGCCCGCTGTGGACAGGAAACGCACCTGCACGACGAATCCTTCTTTGGGCTCATCATGCATTTCATCGGGCATTACTTTCATTACGACTCCAAGTTCTGGAAGACAATGGCAGCTTTGTTCGCAAGCCCGGGCAAGCTTACAAAGGCTTACTGGAACAAACAGCGGATGCGGTATATCCCACCTGTTTCTCTATACATTTTTATAAGCGTGGTATTCTTTTTGGTGTATACTTCGTTGCCATCAAGGTTGAAGAAGTTATCTACCTACAGGCAGCAGAATACAGATTCTGTACTTGCAGTTGCAGAGTCAGAGGCTCCCCCTGCGGGAAGACATATTATTCGTTCCATGCGGGAAAAATTAGATAAAGTAGATTCAGTTGATAAGAATGATTCTATGCTCACAGTAGAGCAGAGGGAGGCTGAAATGGTGCAGAAACACATGCAAGCTCACGGAAAGGAAATAAAAGAACAGGCACTGCATATGCTGCCTAAGGTTTTCTTCTTTCTTATCCCTCTTATGGGATTAGTGTTGCTGCTGTTGTTCATGAAGCGGAAAGATCTGAATTATGTAAGTCATGTCATTTTTGCGTTACATTACCATACACTCTGGTTCTCCATTATGCTCCTGGAACAGCTCTATCGGTTTCAGAAAGGGCATAGCATAGTGTTGGCATCTGCGCTAATTATTGCGGCTGTTTACTTTGTTATATCATTGAAAAAAACCTACAGTATAGGCTGGCTCAGGTCTGTCTGGTATTCTGTGGTGGTGGGCATGGCATATTCCCTGTTTTTACTGCTGGCAGCGGTGGGTATTGTGGCCATGATAGCCATACCATATATGAATGCGGTGAAAGATGCCGTGCATTAACCTTGTTTTCCCCTCTTTTTAACCTTTTTTACACCAAAAAAACCTTTAAATTGCATACTTCGGAAAACCTATGAACAATTACGAGTGGCTGATAGGGCGGTTAGATGTTTTTATAAGGAAGTATTACGCTAATAAGGTATTACGTGGCGGGCTTGTGTTCTTAAGCTGCCTCTTGTTCTATATACTCAGCGTCAGCGTCAGCGAATACTACCTGTACCTGCCTGTATGGTTGCGTATCACTATCATGTCTGTTTTTGTAGTACTGGGTTTGTCCTCACTCATAGTTTGGGTCATTATTCCCCTTACCAAAATGGCCCGTATGGGCAAAGTCATCTCTCATGAGCAGGCTGCCAATATCATCGGTACCCACTTTCCTGAGGTCAGCGACAGGTTGCTGAATATACTGCAGCTGAAAAAACAAAACGATAATACTGCCAGCCGTGAGCTTGCAGAGGCCAGCATCAATCAGAAGATCAGCCAGATATCGGTAGTGCCTATCACCAATGCTGTCGATTTTTCTAAGAACAGGAAATACCTGCCATACCTATTACCTCTTGTGCTGGCTGGTGTATTCATACTGGTAGCTGCGCCCAATATTTTTAAGGAAGGTTCATCACGTTTATTGCAGCCTACCAAGGCATTTGAGAAGCCATCGCCTTTCCAGTTCATCATTAAGAATACATCGCTCACTGCCTTGCGGAATGCAGATTTTACATTAACCCTAGAGGTCAAGGGAAATGCACTGCCGCAGGATGCGTACATAGAAATCGGCTCAGAGCGTGTGCCCATGCAGCCTATGGAGAACCATGCATTCCAGTACACATTCAAAAATGTCACTGATGCAGTTACATTCCGCTTCTTCGCAGCAGGGTTTTATTCGCCTGAGAATACCTTGAAAGTAGTGCAGCGCCCGGTATTAAAGTCGTTCAAAGTGCAGGTAAACTATCCTGCTTATATTGGCAAAAAGAACGAAACACGCACCAGTCTCAGCGATATGACACTACCTGTGGGCACTACCGTAAGCTGGGCCCTGGTCACAGATCATACAGATGAGGCTACTATTCATTTTGGTGCAGGTGCTCCGGCTGTATTGCCAAAGAGTTCCTCTACTTATTCATTCCAGTATCGCTTCCTTAACGATACTGCATACACTATTACCCTCCACAACAAAACTGCCGGAGTTGCGGACAGCTACCGTTACCAGGTGCAGGTGATTCCTGATCAGTTCCCTGTAGTGCAGGTACAGCAGTTCAAGGACAGCATATCAGGCAAGCAGATTTTGCTCACCGGTAGCGCAGGTGATGATTATAGCATCACCCGTGTGTCATTCATCTATGAGGTAAGCGACAAGAATAAAGTTGTAGCTACCAAAAGCATTCCTGTTAAGATAGCCCCCGGCGCTATGACGACTTTTCAGCAGTATTTTGATATACAATCGCTCAACCTGCAGCAGGGACAAAAGCTGTCTTACTACATAGAGGCGTGGGATAATGATGGCGTGCATGGCAGCAAATCATCACGCAGCGAGGTGATGACGTATCTCATGTATAACGATAAGCAGATAGACTCTGCGATCAATGAGAATTCAAAACAGATCAGTTCAGGTATCAGCAATAGTGCTCAGCGTACACAACAATTGCAGGGCGAGTATAAGAGCATGCAGAGCAAAATGCTGCAAAGCGATAATATGGACTGGGAGCAGCAGCAGTCGCTGAAGGAAATGATGAAGAAGCAGATGGACCTCAAGAACAATATTGAGAACATCAAGCAGCGGTTTGAGGAGCAGATGCAGCAGACTGAACAAAAGAAATTCAGTGACGACCTGAAGGAAAAACAAAAGGAGCTGGATAAGCAACTGGACAACCTGCTGAACAATGAGCTGAAAGAAGAAATGAAGAAGCTGCAGGACCTGATGCAGAAGCTGAATAAAGAGCAGATGATGGAAGCCATGAAACAGATGGAGCAGGATAACAAGCTCTTTAAAATGGACATGGACCGCATGCAGGAGCTGATGAAGAAGATGGAGATGCAGATGCGCATGGAGGATATGGCCAATAAGATAGACGACCTGGCTAAAAAAGAAAGAGAGCTGCAGGCTAAAACTGAGGCGCAGAAAGATGGCGATAAGCAGGATGGCAATGATAAAGACGGTAAAAAGGATGGAGCGGATAAAGACCAGAAAGCAGGCGATAAAAAAGATAGCAAGTCAGCATTAGCTAAAGAACAGAAAGACCTGAAGGACAAGCTAGATAAGCTGTTGAAGGAAGATATGAAAGAAACCCAGAAGGCTGCTAAGGATGCAAAGCAGAACGACCGCCTGGAGAACGAAGAAGAGGCTGGCAAAGACGCTGAAAAGGACATGGAAGAAAGTGAGGATGCGCTGGACAAAAAAGAGAATAGCAAGGCCGGAAAAGCGCAGGACAAAGCGGCGAAGAAAATGGAGAGCATGGCTAAGTCTATGCGCAAAAAGTCCGGTGAAATGGACAATGAGGAAATAGAGATAGACATAAAAGCAACAAGGCAGATATTGAGTAATCTCATCAGGCTATCCTTTGACCAGGAAGACCTTATGGAAAAAGTAAAAACAACTTCACCTGCCAGCCAGGCATACATTACCAATCAGGAAGAACAGAACAGGCTATACCATAATTCGCAGATGATACGCGATAGTATGTTTGCACTTAGTAAGCGGGTTGTGAAGATGGCAACAGCAGTAAACAAAGGCACTACAGACCTCGAGTATAATATGCAGCGCTCTGTTGAAGCACTGGAAATACGTCGCCCGGATGTTGCTGTAGCCAAGCAGCAATACTCTATGACACGTGTAAATGAGTTGGCGCTAATGCTCAATGAATTGCTTGCCAACCTCATGCAGATGAAAGAAGAAGGCAAGAAGGAAGGTGAAAGTGAAGGTGATGGAGCATGCTCTAAGCCAGGTAGTAAACCTGGTAACAAGCCTGGCAAAAAGGCCGGAAAGCAGCCAGGGAAAGGCCCCGGAGGTCAGTTGGCAGATATCATTACAGAACAGAAAAAGCTGGGTGACGCCATGCAGCAAATGCAGAACAGCCAGGGGAAAAAACAAGGTGGTGAGAAACCGGGTGATAAGCCCGGAAGCAAGCCTGGCGGCAGCGGACAGAATGGACAAGGCAACTCAGAAGGTGAGAATGGTAATACAGAGCAGATTGCACGCCTGGCCCAGCAACAAGCAGCTATACGCAGGAAAATACAGGAGCTCAATAGCATGCTGAATAGTAAAGGTCTTGGTGGCGGTAGCAGCGCTAAAGAGTTGAAAGAACTGGAAGAAAAAATGGACAGAACAGAAACAGACCTTGTAAATAAAAGACTGGGTGCTGAACTGCAACTGCGTCAGAAAGAGATACTTACAAGAATGCTGGAAACGGAGAAGTCTTTGCGGGAGCAGGAACAGGACGATAAGCGTTCGTCTCATACCGCACAAGACCTTAGCAGGCCGTTACCTCCGGCATTGCAGAAATATATTACAGACCAGAAACAATTACTGGATCTTTACAAGACCGTACCTCCACAACTTAAACCATATTATAGAGATATGGTAGAAAATTATTTTCATATTATTGGTAACAAATAATTGAATCTCCACCATCTTATATACGGTTAAAGCCTATTCATCGCCCCTATTAACAACAACTATAAGGGTAAACTCCTTATTATCAGCAATTTGGCACGATTGTTGTATTTGGATAAATTATTATTGAAGTATTTGAAATGCAAAAAAACGTTCTTACCTTCATAGTAATTAGTTCTAACAATATAAAAACGTGTCCTTATGTTTTTTACAAGAACTCACAGTTACAAATTCTCCGCTTCCCGCCAGGATCTTAAAGATCGCTTAGTAGGCAAGCATGTAAGGATCCACAACCTTGATTTTGAAGTCATGGAAAAAGATCAGTCGCTGAGCATCATTCCTCATGCTGAACAGGTAGACGCGATCAAAACACTGCCTATTACGCAGGTCGATTTCAAAGAAGAGAATGGCAAGACAAAAGTCGTGATAACCTCAAGAATGCGTAAGCTGGACCTCGGTGGTCCTATGCTGGTGGTCATTTTCTGTGGCTTCCTGCTGGGTGCTTCCATTGTGCTTTTCTTTGCTGCACCTAATGAGCACCAGATCACCTACACACTGTTAGGTATCGGGCTGTTCACGTTCATCACATTCACTATAAGGATGCAGATGGGCTACTTTGATTATGTACGTAAAATACGTGCATACGTTAAGGCTAGGAGCGAAGCAGTTATCTCGGCTTCAGCACCTGTTATGGCAGCATAAGCGGTTACAGCACAGGTGTGTGGCTGGAATACAAAGGGCGTCTGTCCTTTAAGGATATCTTTTGCTATTGTATATATTGTTTCAGGCTATCTATTGCTACTTCTCCTGTATAGGTCTTTAGCAGCTTACGGTGGCCGTCATAGATATTTATCTGCGGAAGCGCCGAATAAAGGAATACGTCGCCTATGAACGTCATACTGTCAACGCCTACATATATCGGCGGATAGTCTGTTATGTGCAATGTTCGTATGAAATCGGGGAGGTATGGCTGCATTCTCTTGTTAGCTATCAATGCTACTTTAGATCGTTTGAATAAGGAGATGTTTTTTTCTATCAGCACTGTCTCCTCTTCACAGTGAGAGCAGGTAGGATTGAACATCATCACAAACAGGTTGGCGCCATTGTCCAGGTCTTTATTGGTCATGACGTGTAGTTGCATATCACCGGCCGGTTGTGCTTCTTCTGTTTTTTTTCTGTTACGTTTTTTACCACTGCTCCGCTCCTCAGCCGGGGTAGTGGTTTCTTTTTTTGTGGCGGTATCATGCAGCGTCACATACACCAGCGGTGGCATTGGCGCACCAATTAGTTTATAATCAATTTCAGCAGCGGGTTGCTTTTCCGTAATTTTACCTTGTTGCGCAAGGGCGCCTGTGGCGCTCAGTAAGCATACAGAGAAAATGAAGTTGCGTAGCATGTTGCTAATTTAGTTATTAACTTGAAAAGATAATCATAATTCTATGTCGGCTGCTAATACACCACTTGCAGAAAGGGTACGGCCACGGTCGTTGGAAGATTTTATAGGACAGGAACATTTGGTGGCACCGGGCAAAGTGCTGGAGCAGATGATACACAATGCAAAAGGTCATTCTATTATCTTCTGGGGGCCACCCGGGGTAGGTAAGACCACGCTGGCTCAGATACTTGCCCATTCGCTGAATATGCCATTCTTTACTTTAAGTGCTATAGATAGCGGAGTAAAGGATGTGCGCGCCGTAATAGAGATGGCCCGCAAGAGCGGCCATGCGCTGTTGTTCATAGATGAGATACATCGCTTTAATAAAGCACAGCAGGATAGCCTGCTTGGCGCTGTAGAAAAAGGTATAATAACGCTCATAGGTGCTACCACGGAAAATCCTTCTTTTGAAGTGATAGGGGCACTGTTGAGCCGCTGCCAGGTATATGTGCTGAAGCCACTTACAGAAGATCACATGATGGCGCTCGTTCACCAGGCCGTCCAGAAAGACGAATGGCTGGCGGAGCAACACCTGGATATCAAAGAGTGGGAAGCGCTGCTGCAACTAAGTGGCGGTGATGCCCGCAGGCTACTCAATCTTGTAGAGCTGGTAGCTGCATCAGTGCCTGCAGATGATAAAACAGTGACCAATGACGTAGTGCAGGACATCGTGCAAAGCAAAATGGCGCTTTATGATAAAACAGGTGAGCAGCACTATGATATTATCTCGGCATTCATCAAGTCATTGCGCGGCAGCGACCCTAATGCTGCAGTGTACTGGCTGGCGAGAATGATAGAGGGTGGGGAGGACCCTAAATTCATAGCCCGCCGCATGGTGATATTGGCAAGTGAGGATATTGGTAACGCCAATCCCAACGCGCTGTTGCTGGCTACCAGCTGCTTCCAGGCAGTAGAGCTTATCGGTTACCCCGAGTGTCGTATCATACTGTCGCAGGCCGCCACCTATCTTGCGTCATCGCCTAAGAGTAATGCGTCATACATGGCTATAAATAATGCACAGGCACTGGTTACTAAAACAGGCGACCTGCCGGTGCCACTACCTATTCGCAATGCACCTACCGGGTTGATGAAAAAAATGGATTATGGTAAAGGCTATAAATATGCTCACGATTTCCCCGGCAATTTTGTTGACCAGGAATTCCTACCTGAAAAGGTTAGAGGAACGAAGCTCTACGATCCCGCAAACAACGCATCAGAAACACGCATCAGGGAGTATCTCCGCAACTGCTGGAAAGATAAGTATGGGTATTAGTTCTTGAATAACATCTCATTCCGTTGGAGATGACAGGGATAAGGATAGACCTATTTATCCCTCTTCAAAAATATCTGTGTATAGAACATGGTGCCGTCTTTGCTTTTTGCAATGCCTATGCCGGTTATGTTGTAGTCACCTTCTATGTTCTTTTTGTGTCCCGGGCTGTGCAGCCATTGCTCCACTACATCTTTTGCGGTGTTTGTGCCATAGGCTACATTCTCAGCATAAGAGTAGGAGGGTGGCAACTGGTCCGCCAGCTTCTTCATGCGCTCATCAAACCCTTCATGTCCGAAGGGTAGCTTGCCGGTAGCCATATTCCGGCTATGCTTTTCTGATGCTGCAGATATTGCAGCGTTCATAGTTAATGGCTTTCGTCCTATACCAACACGATGTTCATTCACATACTTCAGTATGTCTACGGTCATTTGCTCATAAGAGGCTGCGCCCTTTTGGGCATGCACTGTGGCAGGGCTAATAACAATAAATAAAGCAAACAATAGCTGAAACAAAAGCGGCCTGGTATTCATTCCATAAAGTTAAGCAAAGGAGTAGTTATTGGAAACTAAAACTCTTTATCAGATTTGCAGCCTTTCACTTTTCCTTTTTGCCATGTCTTCATATCCTGTTTGTAGAACGGCTTGTTGCGCTCTGTGGTATAATCAGGATCCATGTCTGTAAGGTCGGGCTTGCCGGCATTTACCCATGCAGTGTACCAGTAGTCTGCCGTTAGCTTTATAGCGGTCCTCATTTGTTTTTCCACCATGCCATTCAGTAGTTCGTGGTATACATGGGCGTATTCAAATGCATGGATGGGCTGCCCGTATTTGTTTTTAGCAGGTTTCCCATTGGCGTCCATTACATATTGTTTGTCTTCAGGGTTGTCCTTCCTCATTTTACTTTCCGTATACAGCAGCGGGCGCACAAGGTAAAAGCTGCTGTCTATCATGTTCCAGGTAGTTTGCTCTACGTCCTTCAGGTATATAGCATCGCCTGTATACAGGTTATAGTTCTTTCCGAACAGCTCAGGTAACTGCGATTCCCAGAATGCGTGCATGCCGGGTTGCCCGGTTAGTTTACCATCATGGTTCACCGTGGTATGCAGTGGCATATGTGCATCAGCTATGTAGTGGCCCAGGTCTGCCGCTATCAAAAGTATCTCTGTCTTTTTTTTGTTCCTGAATGCATCCGTCAGCTTCGCCATCATATCCTGTATGACCCAGGGCAGTATCCCCCATTTGTCCAGGCTGTCTTTACCATATTTTATCTCTGTATCATGCAGATTCTTCGGCATCATTGTTCTTGACGTGTAGTTGAATTGCTCCAGGTTGATGTAGTGTTTACGTCCTTCAGTTTTATCCCCCATCGTATACTTCCTGATATCCGGCACTGTTGATTCTTCAGTTATAAAGTCTGAATGGTTATAAAAGAACATGCCCATTTCTTTTGGCAAAGCCAGTACTGCGCCTTTATTTATATGGTTATGGGCCCATACGCCCCATGCCCACACATGGGAAGTGCTGATGGTAAACAGACAAGCAATGAGCAATACCACGAAGGCCTTTTTCTTCATAAAATCTTATTAGGTTGTAAACATAATAAAATGCTATGAATTGTTGCAGGCGATGAGCTAAACTTAAAATAACAATCAAAAAACAAATTCTAACTACTAAACATTGAAAAAATGTGATAATTATCTTAACTTTATTTCCAAAATAATTTCTATGAGCAATATAGATAACGAGGAAAAAAATGATGAACAGGTTAATGACGAGGGACTTATAAGCGAAGAAGAGGCGGTGACCAACATTCTGAGCTATAAAACGGCAAGGTACCTTGTTGTGTTCCTGCTAGTCGTAGCTATACTCGCATTTGTTATTTCTTATATTGATTTTAAGAAACAGGCCGACCAGGGACTACACGTAAAGTACTTTTTCATGGAGCTGAATATACCTAAGGGCTACCCTGATACGGTATATGTAAGCAAGATGGTGTACCTGGATACTAACAAGATAGTGCATGATACTCTTTATATAGACAAAAAGGGAAACATGACAACCCAGCCTCCAGCGATGAAATAAGGATTACACTGCTAAATTTATAGTAAGATTTAGCAGTGTAATTTATACCTTTGTACCTCTTTAAAAGCTGCAGATATCCGCTGCAGCTAACTTTTTATTTATTATCATGAAATTAGAAGAAGCTATAAAGTCTAACAGATTTGTTAGCGAGAAGCAGAAGGCAGCCATAAATGTCTTGTACACAGGTTACTGGCTCAGAAGCGGTTATAGCGCCAATCTAAAAAAAGAAGATCTGACCTTAGAGCAGTATAATGTACTGCGCATCCTAAAAGGCAAATATCCTGAACCGATGTGCGTGAAAGATATTGCAGGCCGCACAATAGAAAAAAGCTCCAACGTACCCCGTATCCTCGACAGGCTGGTAATAAAGAAACTGACCAAACGTACCCCCTCTAAAGAAGATAAACGGGAAACATTAGTGTCACTAACTGAAAAAGGGCTAAGTGTGCTGGAAAAAGCCAACGTGCTTGCATGGGAAGTGACCAATGGCATCAAATCGCTTACAGAAGAAGAGTCGAAGTTGCTCAACGAACTACTGGAGAAGATGAGAATGGATACCCCTGAGAAATAATATTTAATACTTCCTTGCCAGTCAGTAAAACCTGTAAATGCTTTCCGTAGATCTTTTTGAGTTTATTCTTTAAGCGGCTGGTCCGCACAAAATAAGCATCACTCTATATTATCTTCTCTATCACAAGATTTACAACCTCGAACAATATCAGGATAATGATGATTATTTCGAGAACATAGCTACTTCTGTATTGCATAATGTCTTTGAACAATTCAAAGTTCTCTTTGATGATCTGCAGGCTTTCCTGGATATGCCTGAAACGTATTTGTAAGTCAAAAGTTCTTTTGAGACCAATGTCGATCTTATTAAGATCTTCATCTTCCCATGTCTCCGGGGGCGAGTCAAAAATGTAGAGGTTTTCAGCAATGCTGCTTTTAAGATTAAGAGTACGCCCGATATATTTCATTAAGCTTCTGCCGGAAATATAAAGCCTTCCTTTTTTTTCTAAATGCTGCGTCTGGAGATTGGTTTCGATCAGTAATTTGTTTGTTACTTCA
>JAOQAP010000076.1 GCA_025963465.1 Flavipsychrobacter sp. | reverse complement strand
CTGCTATTGTTGCTCAATTTCTGGTTTACTTTCCTCACAGCTTATGCGCTGTATTCAGGCAAGATAAAAGAGTGCGGTTGCTTCGGTGATTGTATAAAAATATCCAATGAAGAAACCTTCTGGAAAGACGTTGTGCTTTCTGTTATGTCTATTATCCTGTTCCTCTATCGAGGCCGTGTTCAACCTTTGCTGAAAGGCAAAGCAGGTCATACTGTAATGATCATAGTTGCCATCTTCGCTTTCGGTATACAATGGTATTCGCTGAAACACCTTCCATTCCACGATTGTCTTCCTTACAAAAAGGGTGTTAATATTCAAGAGAAGATGAAGCCGGCTCCCGGCACTTACGGAGATAGCAGTACATATGTATTCGTTTATAAAAAAGACGGCATTACAAAGAAGTTCACACAGGATAGTGTGCCATGGGATGATAGCACATGGGTATATGTTGACCGTGTAGATTCCCTTGTACGTAAAGGCAATGCTATAATTGAGATAAAAGATTTCATCATTACTGATGAAGCAGGTGAAGATCGCACAGAAGAGATACTTACTACTCCCGGGCCCACCTACCTTTGGTTCATCAGAGATGCAAAGACCGCTAACACGGCTAATATGGATGTGATAAAATCACTCATTGCCAATGCTCAAAAGCAAAACATACCATTCTATGTTATCTCTTCTTCTATAAAAGAAGATGCGGAAGCTTTCCGTAAAAAGTATGGCTTGGAAAATGTTCTTTTCTTTGTGTTAGATGGTACGGCGAGCAAAACAGCTATGCGCAGCAACCCGGGACTGATGTTATTAGACCAGGGTACTATCGTGAACAAATGGAGCTACGCTGACTATCCTAAGGATGCGCAAAAGGTAGTTACTCAACACAATAGTAAATAGTGCTGCGATTACTGGCACGGCGACTCCGTTATAGCTTGCTGGTATTGGTGGGGGTTATCACTGTTGTCTTTTTTCTATTCAATGTATTGCCGGGCGATCCTGCGCGTCTCACTATGGGGCAGCGCAGTGATAAGGCTACTATAGAGAATGCCCGCAAGGAAATGAACCTGGATAAGCCACTGGCCACACGCTACTTTTTATTCCTGAACGACCTTTCTCCTATTGGCTATCACGATCGCGATAGCTCTGCAAAAGAAAAGTATGGTTATGTATCTGTCATACCTCTTGGCAAAAAAACGATCGCACTTAAGCTACCCTTCATGGGGCGCTCTTACTACACCAAGCGAAATGTAAGTGAAGTATTGAGCGAAGCATTACCCGGCACTATCATCCTTGCGCTTTCTGCAATGGCTATAGCTACGTTCTTCGGGATACTGCTCGGTATATTAGCCGCACTTAAGAAAGATACCTGGATGGATACTTCTGCAATAGCTGCCAGTGTTGCAGGTATTTCCATGCCATCCTTCTTCGCGGGATTGGTAATAGCATATATATTCGGTTACCTGCTTCATAGTGTCACAGGGCTTAATATGACCGGTTCTCTCTGGGAGTACGATCCTTTCACAGGCCGTTATCTCGCTATCCGTAATTTGATATTACCTGCTATAGCTTTAGGCATTCGCCCTTTAGCCATCATCACACAGCTCACCCGCAGTTCTGTATTGGATGTACTCTCGCAAGATTATATCCGCACAGCTTATGCTAAGGGACTAACAACAAGTAAAGTGGTGTTCCGTCATGCATTACCCAATGCCCTCAATCCGGTAGTTACTGCTATCTCTGGTTGGTTAGCTGAATTGCTCGCGGGTTCTTTCTTCGTAGAATATATTTTCGGTTACAAAGGCGTTGGTAAGATAACCGTTGATGCCCTCGATAAATTCGACTTCCCTTTGGTGATGGGTTCAGTACTACTAACGGCCTTCATCTTTATTATTATCAATCTCCTCACAGATATGCTCTATGGCTTCCTTGATCCTAGAGTGAAGCTGGATTAAAATATTCCTAAAATAAAAAGCCCCGAAATTTTATTTCGGGGCTTTTTATTTTTATAGCAGTGATTAAAATCTGAGCTGCAATCTTGTTGTAAAGGTATTATCCTGTATGTCTTGCTTAAATCCCGTTACGCCCGTATTCTCATTCTGCACATGCTCATAATAAAACATCAATCTTACATTCGCACTCATATGGTATATATAACCTGCACCGAACGTGTTGAATTTCACATCCGCTCCTGTAAAGCCTTTAGCGCTTGTCAGTTGCATACCTGCTACATCCGTATTAGGGTCATACCAATCGTACTTTAATACCAGTTGATGCTTGGTACTGAACAGGTGCTGCAGGAAGTAGAAATAAGCGCCATTGAAATTGCGTGCATACAGCGGCATCATTGCTCCTGTTGAGGTCACAGGGTATATGCCCGGTGTTTCAGTGGTAGCAGCAGTAGCTGTTTGTTGACCTGTTATATATTCTGCCCTGAATTCAGTAGCGCCTTTTTTGTTTGGTATTTTAAATTGTACATCAGCGCCATAATATTTGCGCGGCATGATCTTGCCTTTATTGCCGGTAGCAGAATCATATACAAAGTGCGCGCTTTCGCCCGAGCCGTTCAGTGTATATATCACAGGAGACTGGCTTTCTATACCGCCAAAGTATCCTGATACACCACCCGATATTTTCCAGCCTGCTTTATTAATAGCATAGGGTTTTACACCTATACGCGCTATTACGTCTTTATGGCTATCATAGTCGGTTAAGCCCGGTAAGCCCTGTCCGTTAAATACACCCAGATCTACTTTCAGCCATTTGAACTTGCTGTCCTTGCCCCTTGGTTCCAGAGTTCCCATAAAGCCCAGGTCACGTTCTACTTTCATTAGTAGTTGGGACATACGTCCACGTTCAGGAGATTCCCTGTCGCCGGAGCCCAGGTTCACTTCATACCCGAAAGGGCGGGCGAAAATACCACCCGATACAGAGAACATATGAAACTTATTCTCAAATACACGCCCGAACATATCCCTTACAAATACTCCTCTCTCAGAGGCGTCAAATTGAAACACCAATTGTGTGCTGGGATAGCCCTCCTCATTGTTATGCAGGTATTCTGCACGGAAACGGCCACGTCTCAGGGTAAAACGGTTGTCGGAATTGGCAGGGAAATCACCTCCGTTGAAGGATTTTGCCCCCCTGCTTTCCGCATATTGGAACTGCGGTTGCACATATATACTGAATTTCAAAGCATTATACTTCTGATAAACAGAATATAAGCCCCTGCCCATATTGGTGGAAGTATCCATCAGGTCAGTGAGCATTTGCTGTGAAGATGCGCGCTGGGCGTAACATAACAGTAACGATAAGATAATAATTACTTTAAGATTTCGTAACATAAATTGCTTTTATTCCGCCACGAAAGTACTCGCATCAAAAAAATCTAATGTTACCAAATCATTAATTCTATGTTAACAGTTTTCAGACCTCGGGAACTAGGATACTTTTGCACCAGATTCAATTTTTAAATACAATAAATCATGGGTTTAGGTTCTTTTGTAAAGATTTTTATGCCGAAAGACAAGATCTTTTATAGTCTTTTTGAGCAGGTTACTACTACGCTGGTAGAGATGGGTGAAACCTTTTCAAAAGCGCTTAACGAAACTGATCCTGAGAAAAGAGCTGCAATGCTCAAATCATTGGAAGATCTGGAACACCGTAACGATGAAACCACTCACCAGATATTCATAGAACTGGGTAGTAACTTCATTACTCCTTTCGATCGTGAAGATATCCATGCGCTGGCTACATCTCTGGATGATATAGCCGATTATACATGGGGTTCTGCAAAGCGCCTGACCAACTATTATATACATGATGTAGATGATATAGTACGCGGCTTTGCAGATATCATGAACCGCAGCATTAACGCCCTGCACATTGGTGTGCGTGAGCTGAGGAACATGAAAAATCTCCGTGCTATCATTGAGGCTTGTGTACTCATCAACAGCCTGGAAAATGAAGCAGATGATTTGTTTGATAATGCAATGACCAATCTGTTCTCTACACCTAATATCGATCCTATTGAGCTGATAAAGAAAAAAGATCTTTACCAGGAGCTGGAGATAGTTACCGACAAGTGCGAAGACGCAGCGAATGTAATAGAATCGATCATAGTTAAATACGCCTAATTAAAGGCATTTTATGACAGCATTATTAATAATCATCATAGCACTGGCTCTGATCTTTGACTACATCAATGGTTTTCATGATGCAGCCAACTCAATAGCTACTGTCGTTTCAACTAAAGTATTGACACCCGTTCAGGCGGTGGTCTGGGCTGCAATGTTCAACTTTGTCGCCTTCTTTATATTTAAGGATCATGGTGTAGCAAATACCATTGCCAAAACAGTAAAAGAAGATTTCATTACACTGCCTGTTATTAGTTCAGGATTGATAGCTGCTATCGCCTGGAACCTGCTTACATGGTGGTTTGGTATTCCTTCAAGTTCTTCTCATACATTGATAGGTGGGTTTGCCGGTGCAGCTATAGCGCACGCAGGTTTTGCTTCTATCAATCCCGAGCCTGTGATCAAAACAGTGAGCTTTATCTTCTTAGCGCCATTAGTGGGTATGCTTATAGCATTCATTATCTCGCTATGGTTCATTAACTCCTTCCGAAAAAGCATATTCC
>JAOQAP010000044.1 GCA_025963465.1 Flavipsychrobacter sp. | reverse complement strand
TGTATGTTGCGGTAATAATTGCCGTATTTTTCGTCTGTGAAGTTTTCCCACATCTGTTCCTCCGGCAATTGTTCTATCAGGCCAGCAAAGGTTTCGGCATCAACCCACATCTTGTTCAGCATATCCTGCCAGTCCTGCTCAGATAGTATAGGTGGATGATCGAAGCTGAGCTTGTCGCTTGCACTGAGTGGTGATCCCTGTAGTACTTTAGTGACGGCACTGATATAATAGTTGATATGATAAACCAATACAGCAATAGTATTGAACGATGGTACCTTTGTGGTAGCTTGCTCCCGAGATACATCTGCCAAAGTATCTTTAAGATTCACCGTTGTCCAGTTGCCGCCGAAATGCACATCTCTTAAGTGTTTTGAAAGGTGTGTAGTAAGATTGCTCATATACTTTATTGGTTACAACAGCTAAAATAGTGAACGGAAGCCAGATATGGCATTTAAAAATCTCGGGTTTGCAGCAAATGTCTTCAGAAAAAGATGGATATTTGTTGTCATTGATCACTATAAGCTCAATAATAAAAATATGCACAACATAAAACATACACTGCTAGCCCTTACTTTACTGGTATCTGTTTGCCTTAATGCGCAACAGCCGGCTACACACAAAGAAGGAGAGCTGGACTGGTATGTTGAAGTCATCAAGGCCAATGAAGTATCGAGGGCGCAGCACAAGCCAATATTTGCTTTCTTTACCGGCAGCGACTGGTGTGGCTGGTGCAAAAAGCTGCAGCATGACGTGTTTGCAAAACCAGCATTTGTGAGTTGGGCAAAAAAGAACGTAGTGCTCCTGGAACTCGACTTCCCCCGCAGTAAAACACTGGCCCCGGAAATGGTGCAGCAGAACAACAGCCTGCAGCAGGCGTTCAAGGTGCAGGGCTTCCCTACGATATGGATGTTCTATATGAACAAGAGCGCTGACAGCGCTACGTTTACCCTCCAGGCCCTTGGCTCATGCGGCTACCCGGGAGGCGCAGAACAAGGCAGGGAAGAAGTAAAATTCCTTGCAGATGCTAACGCTATCCTGGCGAACGACACTGCAGGCAGAAAACCTGCTGTGGTAAACACAAAACCTGTTACAGCAAAGGGTAAAAAGAAGAAGTAACTTCTGAACCATGATTCACTTGATTAAAAGATTTTCCTGATGGTGTGTAAATAAGTTGACCATAGAATCCACGTTCTAATTTTTTGTTACTCGTCCAGATCTGCCACATTTTTGTGTTGTGTCCAGGTGAAATGTGGCACATCTTTCGTTACCCATGCGCAATTTTTCCTGCTGATTTTTTTATTTTGCGACTTTTATTGATAATCAAGGAGCTGCTCTGAAATTATTGCCCAATTCTTGCGCACTGTTGCGCAACTTCTGCTAAGGGTGCGCAATTCTGCGCAAAATTATTGAACCGCTAAGACGCGAAATCGCAAAGTTTCCTACGCTGATACATGTAGAAAAGCCCGTGCTACTTCTCGTGCTATAAAGATCGTACAGAAGGATGAAATAAGCAAGAGGAAAAATCTATGATAATGCACTTTTCGTGCTATCATAGAAAATAAGTTGACCGTAACACTCTTTCGGATTTGCAAACCCAAAAGAACGTTACGCTAAAATTTTCGCACTGCCCTAATTTTATATTTCCGATTTTTTTGTTCTGGATCCGGATAAAATCCATCCGAAGGGCATGAAAAAGCGCGATAGTAGTCAACCTCTGACGAGCTCCAATACATACCGTAAAAATAATCAGTGGAACCACTTAATTTATTAAATTTTACTTCATTTGATCCAATCTGCATAAACTCCTTCAGAGTAGGCAAATACCAATCGGTAAATTCACCTGCCTTATATGATCTACATAATTTAGCTGCTATATTGCACATGCTTGCCGCTTGGGTGTCGCTATTGGCCATCCCACCTTTTAAAGATGTGTCCGATCCACCTGTAACACTATCACACCCCCACATACCGGTACCTATATCGGTAAGTGACATTATTAGTCCGTGAGGTACATTTACACGATAGAAATAATCTCCGGGCTTATAGAAATATGCAATCTTCCCCCCACCGTAAAAATCCCCTATGCCCAGTGTTGAAAATGACACTTCTTCACTAAATTTAACAAGTCCCTCCGCATTCTTAATATATGCTCTCGCATAATAAGTCGTGTTTGGCTCAAGTTTTCGTATGCTAAATTCATAATTGCGGTCTGCTTCAATATCATAATAATCATAAAGTCTTGTAGGCTGATGATTTGTACTCCAGCAAATTCTGCGTTGCAATATTGCCGAACCGCCATTATCAGTAGTGTTGATATTTCCTTTAACATGTACACTTTGAAAATCACTTGTATCCGGTAAGAACGAAAAAGTAAATGCCGGAATATTACCGTTCTTAACAAATTTTAGTTCGTTTCCATAGGTGGTACCAGTAGCATTTGTAGCATATGCACGCAAATAATATGTTGTACCGGGAGATAAACCGTAAATAAGGCTTTGATAAATGCCAACTCCACTACTATCTGTTGTCTTTGTAGCAAGATCAATAGTTGCCCCAGACTTTAGACTCCAGCAAACCCCTCTTGAAGTTACAGGGTATCCTCCATCATCAGTTATATTGCCACCGCTGATCACAGAACCATTACCCAACTGAAGACTAGCAGTACTAAGAACGGGCAGTCCCAATGTAGTATTGATTACAATGTAATCCTCCCCATAAGTAGTTATTCCCAATGCTGTAGCATAAGCCCTTACCAGATAGGATTTATTTGGCAATAATCCTGTTATATGACTAATATAGCTACCTGCGCCGCTGCCGTCCACTGTCTTAGCATTGATTTCAATTGTAGGAGTGCTATCGACGGCACTCCAGCAAACGCCTTTTGCTGTGACCGGAAAATATCCGTAGCTCGTAATAACTCCACCACTTATTGCAGTACCACCAATAATATTGCTTACATCCGCAGTTTTGATAACAGGTGTTATTGAAACCCATTTAGGAACACATTCGTATGCCATGCCGTATTTCTTCCGCTGATACATGAGTATCTGACCTTCGGTACCTGCTGATATTTTTGACCAGTCAGCACCGTTCCAATACAACATATCTCCAATATCTATTCCGGTGGGAACACTTACAAAAGGATTAACACCATCTGTTATTTTACGAACCTTATTATTGCCACAGTCAACTACATATAAGTTGCCGTTGTTATCACCGGCAATTCCACCTAATCCACTAAATTGGCCTAATGACGCAGCTATCCCACTTGCCGAGTTTCCAAGGATAGTATTTCCGGCGTACGTGGAGATAATTCCAGAATTATCTATTTTCCTGATTGTGCCCGAACTCTCCACAACGAAAATATTATTTTTATTATCGATAGTTATTGCACCCGGCCCATACAACTTAGCTTCACGGGCTAGACCACCATTGCCTCCTCTTCCTGCAAAACCGTATCCTGCAACTGTACTTATATTCCCCCTGGCATCTATTTTTCTTATATTGTTATTGTCTTTATCAGAAATGAAGAAATTTCCATTTGAATCTATTGCAAACCCACTTGGAACACCAATTTGAGCGTTTGATGCAGGTCCGCCATCTCCAGAATAACTGTATCCTTTAAATGTAGTGATTATAGAATCCGGCCCACCTTTACCAAACTTCTTAATTACATGCTCATTTAGAATATAGATATCGTCAAACTTGTTTATTGCAATGAAAGTGCTGCCTTTTTGTATTGTGGAGAGCGTACGGATAGTACCATTCGGTTCTACAACACGAATACGTAAATTACCGTAGTCTATTATATATATATCCTTTAGTATCGACAACTAGCTCCCTCGGTTTATTTAACTGAGCGTTTGATGCAGGTCCGCCGTCGCCTGCAAAACCGGCCGTACCATTCCCCGCAAAACGGCGAATGATACCATTGCTATCGACCTTTCGTATTGTAGAACTGCCGAGCTCAGTTACATATAAATTTCTCTTAGAATCAATAACAATGCTCCAGGGCTTGTTTAACTGTGCAGCAGTAGCTAATCCGCCATCACCACTACTACCTGTTGCGCCGTTACCTGCAACAGTAGTGAGTATTTGTGCTGATATTCCCTGAGATGGAACTAAAAAAGCGATACAAACTAACAAAAATGAAATATTAAACATTTTGTAATTCATAAATTACTATTTTTGTATAAAAAAAAACAACAAAATACAATTTTATAATTAATTCTAAAGTAAATTATGCTAGTTACCGCACTGCAATATATTTTGAACTTAGCAATAAAATATACAACTACCCTTAAACAAGGATGCATGACCAAATAATAAAGATCAAATACTCCACAAATACCAATCCCAAAAATCATTTATAATATAAAATCTCCGTATCTTTGCCGTCCCTAAAAAAACAAGGGATTATTAAAGTGGAAGATCAAACAATTAATTCGGAAACAGCCGGAACGCCGCAAGACGACGAGTCCGTACAAAATGTTGCAGCAGAAACAACTACGGTTGATACTGCTGAGGTTACAAACAACGCTGAAGCGCAAGCTGAAGCAGAAGTACTTGCAGAAATGGAAGCTACTCCTGAAGTGCGTAAACCACGCCATTACTACGACAACCCGTCAGAAACATCTCATGATGATTTTGACTGGAGCGTAGACAAACGCAACGTTGCATCTTATAAAGAAGATCAGCGCCAGCAGATGGACACCCTTTACGGTGGTACATTTAAAGCTATTGCAGAATCAGAATTGCTGCATGGTTCTATAGTGGGCCTTACCAAGACGGATGCTATCATCAACATCGGCTTCAAATCTGATGGTCTTGTTTCACTGAACGAATTCCGCGACATGCCGGACGTTAAGATCGGTGATGAGATCGAAGTAATGGTCGTTGAAAAAGAAGACAAACACGGCCACCTGCACCTAAGCCGCAAAATGGCACGCGCAGCACGCGCCTGGCAGCAGATCGTGGACTTCTACAAAACAGGCGAAGTGGTTACCGGTACTATCACCAGCAAGACCAAAGGCGGTCTTATCGTGGATGTATATGGCCTGGAAACATTCTTACCTGGTTCACAGATAGACGTGAAACCTGTTACCGACTACGATCAGTATGTAGGTAAGACAATGGACTTCAAGGTTGTTAAGATCAATGAAACTATCCGTAACGCAGTCGTTTCTCATAAAGCGCTTATCGAAAGCGATATCGAGCAGCAGCGCAGCGTTATCATCGGCCAGCTGGAAAAAGGACAGGTACTGGAAGGTACTGTCAAGAATGTTACCGACTTCGGTGCGTTCATCGACCTGGGTGGTGTTGACGGATTACTTTATATCACAGACATTAGCTGGGGCCGCGTAACGCACCCGAGCGAAGTGGTTCACAATGGCCAGAAACTGAACGTGGTTGTTCTTGACTTCGATGACGAGAAGAAACGTATCAGCCTTGGTCTGAAACAACTGACTCCACACCCATGGGATAACCTGCCTGCTGAAATAGTAGAAGGTGCCAAGGTGAAAGGTAAAGTGGTGAACATTGAAGATTACGGTGCATTCCTTGAAATAATGCCGGGCGTAGAAGGCCTTGTACACGTTTCTGAGATCACATGGTCTTCACAGCCTATCAACGCTAAAGAATTCTTCAAATTGGGCGAAGAGTTTGAAGCAGTGGTAGTAACACTTGACAAAGACGAGCGCAAAATGAGCCTGTCTATCAAGCAGATGACAGAAGATCCATGGGATACTATCGAAAACAAATTCCCTATCGACAGCCGTCACAAGGGAACTGTTAAGAACATCACCCCTTATGGCGTATTTGTAGAGCTGGAAACAGGTATAGGTGGCATGATACACATCAGCGACCTGAGCTGGATCAAGCGTTACAACCACCCAAGTGAGTTTGTGAAAACAGGCGATACTATCGATGTAGCTATCCTGTCTATAGACAAGGAGAACCGCAAACTGGCGCTTGGCCACAAACAGCTGGAAGAAGACCCGTGGAATACATTTGAAACAGTGTTCCCTATCGGCTCTATACACGAAGGCAGCGTAACGCGTAAAGACGAGAAAGGTGCTACAGTTCAGCTGCAGTACGGTCTTGAGGCTTATGCTCCTGCACGTCACCTCCGCAAGGAAGATGGCAGCAATGTAGAAGCTGAAGAAACACTGCCATTCATGATCATCGAGTTCGATCGTAATGACAAGCGTATCATGGTATCTCACGCGAAAGTTTGGGAGCAGGTAAAAACTGAAGAAAAGGAAGCTGCAAGAAAAGAAGCTACCGTAGAAACAGAAAAAACCAAGAAAGCCGTTAAGAACATACAGAGCAAAGTAGAGAAGCCAACACTTGGCGACCTGGGCGCACTGGCTGCTATTAAGGACAAAATGAAGAAAGCAGAAGACGACGCTGCTGAATAAGCTGGTCGTTGGATACTGGATACTAGTTTCTGGATACCAGATGCTAGATTCCGGATAATTTACGAAGCCACCCGATTTTCATCGGGTGGCTTTATTTTATCAAATGAATCAATTGCTTAATGAACCAACCAAATAGAAATAGAAAAGCCACCCAATAAATGTCGGGTGGCTTTTCTGTTATTTTGCAGCGCTACTTCGTATAGCTATTGAGATGCCTGGGTCTTACGGCGATACCTCTTATTCAGCTCGTAACCTATGATAGCTGGTATGTAAAACGTAATATCACCACATAGCTTGGCTACAAGAATACCTGAAACGAGATGCCCCATAAGTAACGGTATATAATACATAAAAGCCGGCCTGAGCAACAGGCTGTCTACAACCTCTGCTATACCAAACTCGGCTGCAAGAGCCCGCAGGTCTTTCCCAAGGCTCTTATTAGTGTATAGCCTACCCTGCAATGTATGCAGGTCTATAGACTTGCGGAAATCGACTATGAATATGTAAGTATAATAAGCCAGCGTACCGGCCCATGTACCGGCAAGCGCAGTACCAAGCAAACCATAATTACAATTATGCGCCCATATACCTGCTACCAGGGTAGCAGCAATAGATATTATTTCCGCCGGCAGGTATCGCTTCAGCCACTCTTTTACCTTTCTTTTTAGTCTCATGAATTACTCACTGTTTCATTGTCACACACCGCCATGTAAGCGGCTTCCAGCACAGCGCCCATTTCTTTTATTTCGTTCAGCAGATCCACTACCTGGTCCACCGATGTCATAGGATTAAGCAAAGTAAACTTAAGATAGGCACGCTCATAAACAGCAGTCTGGCCTATTATAGCCTTACCTGATAAAAGCAGCTTTATCTTGATGTCGCTATTAATAGCATCTGCCTCCGCGTCACTCAGCGCCTCGCCCGGTACATAACGGAATACGACCGCATTGATAGGGGTCTTGTATGCCAGTTGCAGCTGCGGATCTTCATCAATGATATTACTTACCTCGTCTGCCAACGCAATGGTATGGTCAAGCATTTCGCCAAACTTCTTTACACCAATATGCTGCAACGCAATAAATGGCTTCAGCGCATCGAACCGACGAGTGGTTTGGATGGACTTGGATACAAGATCCAGTATACCGAGCTCTTCGTTGCTTTCAGGATTGAGGTAAGCTGCATGTAACTTAATGTAGTTAAACATCGCTTTGTCCTTTACGATGAATGCCCCGCAGGATATGGGCTGGTAAAATAACTTATGGAAATCTATAGTGACAGAGTCCACCGTTTCTATACCATGCAGCTTGTACTTATGCTTATCGCTGAACATGAGTGCGCCGCCATAAGCTGCGTCTACATGTATCCACAGGCCATGCTTATGGGCACAGTCTGCAAGCTGGCCTATAGCACCTATGGATCCGAAATCTGTAGTACCTACGGTTGTTACGTAAGCTATTGGCAACAGTCCCTGTTCTTTCAATGACAGGATCGTGTTTTCCAATGCGGCAACCTCTTCATCAAGCCCTTCATTCGCTATTTTCACAACCGCATGTGCGCCCAACCCTAATATAGAAGCAGACTGCGCAATGGTAAAATGTGCATGCTCAGCGCATATAATACGGAAACGTGATGCCTCTGCAGGAAGACCCTGCAGCTGTATGTTCCAATTGAAGTGCGTTTGGCTGTAGTGATCACGCGCCAGCAATAGGCCCATAAAGTTGGACATGGTGCCGCCGCCTGTAAACGTAGCATCGGCATCAGCGCCAAAGCCATATACCTCGCACAGTTTGTCGCACAACGCCTGCTCTATCATTGTAGCCGCAGGTGCCTGGTCCCATGAGTCCATTGACTGATTGAACGCACTGATGATCATCTCTGCCGCCAGCGAGGCAATGAATGTAGGGCAATGCAGATGAGCGAGACAATAAGGATGATAGACGGAGATATTGCTCTCTATTACCAGCTCTTTTGTTCTATCCAGCACATTCTGCAATGTATCGCCATGCTCCGGGAATATATCCAAAGCTGCAATACCGGCCACCAGGTCTGCAGGGCTTTTACCGCTGTATGGCTGCTGCTGTCCTTTTACCTGTTCCGCTATAGTTTCCGCAAGGCTGGTCATCACTTGCCTGTATGCGGCCACACTCTCACTGCTGTCATTCAGGAAGTATTCCCTGAATGCATTATTCGCCTGATGCAGCTCCTTATAAGAGGAGCTGCTATTTGTATCTTTTGTCATTTTGAGTTTTAATTAGTTAGGGCTTACCATCATTGTGTCTTCAGCAGCTATTACAGCTTCTTTAAAGATGCTGCAAATGTGTTTCACCTGCTCTTCAGTAATGATCAATGGTGGCAGGAACCTGAGCACACTGCTCTGGCGGCCACCTATTTCTATTATCAAGCCTCTCGAGAAACACTCGAACTGGATACGGCGTGCCAATTTTTCAAAGCGCTCCGGCTTGCCAGACTGAAGTATACCACTGAGCGGGTTTACTATCTCAACGCCCAGCATCAATCCACGGCCCCTTATATCGCCTATACATTTAGTGTCTGCCTGTATACCGGATAACAGTGTTTTGAACAATTCGCCCATTTTAGCCGCATTGTCTGCAAGCTTATTTTCTTTGATGAACTTAATTGTTGCAATACCAGCAGCCATACCCAACTGGTTGCCCCTGAAGGTACCTGCATGCGCACCCGGACCCCATACATCAAGTTCTTTATTATAAACAACTACTGCCAACGGCTGTGCGCCACCTATAGCTTTAGACAATACAACCACATCAGGTATGATACCTGAATGCTCAAAGGCAAACATCTTACCGGTTCTGCCAAGGCCGCTCTGTATCTCATCTATGATCAATGGTATACCTTGCTCTTTCGTAATTTTTCTCAGGCGCACCATCCATGCATCGGGTGCAGGTATCTTACCGCCTTCGCCCTGTACTGCTTCTACTATGATGCCGGCGGGTTTCGTAACACCACTTTCATCGTCAGTAAGTACAGTATCAATATAATTGCTGCAGGCCACATCCGGATCAACACCCACATCGCCCATTGGCGAGCGGTAGTTGTATGGGAACGGAAGGAAGTGTACGTCTGACATAAGACCCGGTATCAGGTTTTTGCTGCCCAGGTTACCCATCATACTCAGTGCACCATGCGTCATACCGTGATAGCCGCCATGGAAAGCAGCCATAGACCTGCGGCCTGTAGCTATCTTCACCAGCTTTATTGCAGCTTCAACGGCATCAGCACCTGAAGGTCCACAAAACTGCACCTTCGCATTCTTTGCGAATTCTTCAGGAAAGCAACTCAATATTTCTTTTACGAATTCTTCCTTTATTGGCGTAGTAATATCCAGCGTAAGCATCGGCAGGTTG
This sequence comes from Flavipsychrobacter sp., assembly GCA_025963465.1. GTDB lineage: Bacteria > Bacteroidota > Bacteroidia > Chitinophagales > Chitinophagaceae > Nemorincola. The sequence goes on along the minus strand of JAOQAP010000044.1, from coordinate 3,655 downwards.
TTATCCAGCTCTGTGCGTATGGCATCCTGAACGACGGTATGGTTATGCCCCAGCGCAATAGCGCCTGCGCCCGATAAGCAATCGTAATACACATTACCATCTACGTCTTTAATATATATCCCTTTAGCCTGCGCCAAAGCGAATGGTAACTTACGTGGATAACTGCGGGCATTTGATTCTGATGCTGCCTGCCTGTCAAGATAACCTTGTGAAATTGTGTCACCGGTTGTAGTGCGATGTTCGCCCGGAAGTTGTTTGACGTTTGAAAATACTTCAATATCCCTGTTCGTATCAACAGTCCCTGATTCCATTCTAATAGACATTTAAATCGTTATTTATTTTTAATTTTTTATAATTTATAGTCATTTGTGCTTGACTGATTTCCGCCTAAAATTAGACCTTAAATTTCAAACGGTTCGAGCGTTCACCAAAGAATAACAAGACGTACAAAATAACTGTTACCGGCCTGCGATCCCTGGTGGAACAATTATTAGATGATAAAACAACTACCTTCATTTAATAAAACATCAGCACTATGGCATGGGAAGAAAAAGACAACGCACTATATAACAGCTACAAGTTTGCTGATTTCAGCGAGGCCTTCTCGTTTATGACACGGGTAGCATTGATAGCAGAAAAAATGGACCACCACCCTACCTGGACAAACACCTATAATAAACTGGAAATATGGCTTACCAGCCACGATAAAGGCAACACAATTACTGAGCGCGACAGGAAGATGGTAGCAGCTATTGACAAGTTGGGTTAACACACTTTTTGCTCTTTGTCCAGTTTTTTTGTGCCTGATTGTTATTAGTGTAATTGTAAACAATTAAACTAAAACAAAAATGGAACAAAGGATCAATGCATTTGAAAAAGGACAAAACGCCATGAAAGCGATGTATGGCTTGGGCATGTACCTCGCAAAATCACCGGTAGAGCAAAAATTGTTAAACCTGCTTTATTTCAGGGTATCGCAGATAAATGGCTGCGCTTACTGCCTGGACATGCACTCGAAAGACCTGCGTGCCGCGGGAGAAACAGAACAACGCCTGTATATGCTGGATGCATGGCGTGAGTCGCCTGTGTATACTGAGCGGGAGCGTGCGGCACTGGGCTGGGCAGAAGCCGTAACAAAAATACCTGGAGGACAGGTAGCAGATAATATTTATGACACGGTGCGCAAACAGTTTTCAGAAGAGGAACTGATAGACCTGACCATGGCCGTTACAACTATCAACACTTACAACCGTATCAATATCGCGTTCAAAACGCAGGCAGGTGGCTATGTGCCGGGGCAGCATGGATAGTCGTTGGTGATAAAAATATAATTGCCTGATTGTCCAATTTCAGATAGTCTGATTGTTATTAGTGTAGTTCAAAACAATTAATAATCTAAAACTAAAACAAGATGAAAGAATTTATTTTAATCTTCAGGCATGAAGACGGACAGAAAGTAGCATCACCTGAACAGATACAGGTATGGATGAAACAGACGATGGACTGGATAGGCGGCATAGCTGCACAGAACAAATTTGTACAGGGCAATGGCCTTCCCTTTGATGAGGCAAGAATAGTAGGGCACAACGGTGTAGTGACCAACGGGCCGTTTGGCGACATAAAGGAAACCATAGGCGGATACATAATTGTGAAAGCAGATACTATAGAGGAAGCGGTAGAATTTGCCAGGGGGTGCCCGGTGCTGCAAGGCGAAGGCAATACGGTGGAGGTGAGAAAGATCGCTAAGGGCGATGGTGTTCATTAATTTTATCAGCACAGCTAAATTTGATACAATGAGAGATTACATGTTCGTATTCAGAACAGATTATAATGCAATACCGGAACGCACGGCAGAAGCGGCCGCAGCCATGACACAAAGATGGATGGACTGGATAGGCGGCATAGCCGCGCAGGGCAAGCTGACCGATCGTGGCAACCGCCTGGAAAATACCGGCAGTGTGGTAAAAGGTAAAAATGTAGTGACCAATGGCCCATATGCAGAGATAAAAGAATCGATAGGTGGCTATACTATAGTGAAAGCTAACTCCTATGATGAAGCAATAGAAATGGCAAAGGGATGCCCGATATTTTCGCAGGGCGGCAATGTAGAAGTAAGAGAAGTGAGTATTTTGTAGCCGACAGCACATTATGGAGCAACAGGAACTGATACCACATTTGTTCAGAACAGAGTTCAGAAAGATCACTTCTGTGCTCTGTTCTCTTTTTGGTATAGCCCATATAGAGATAGCTGAAGACATAGCAAGCGAAACATTCCTGTCGGCACTGGAGACGTGGACGTATAAAGGCATCCCGGAAAACCCTGTAGCATGGCTGTATACTGTCGCGAAGAATAAAGCGAAAAACCACTTGGCGCGGAATGCATTATTCAATGAAAAGATCGCCGGGCAAATAAAACAAACGTCTTCTGAGAGTGAGGAAATTGACATTGACCTGTCTGACCAGAATATTACAGACAGTCAGTTACGGATGCTGTTTACCATTTGCCATCCATCACTACCCGCCGAAGCCCAGATAGGGCTGGCACTGCGCATCCTTTGTGGTTTTGGTATTGACGAGATAGCTAATGCACTCTTATCTAACAAAGAAACGATCAACAAAAGACTGTACAGGGCAAAGGAAAAATTAAGGGCAGAGAATATAAACATAGAATTACCATCGGCAACTGAGATAAGTGCACGGCTGGAGAATGTGCTGGCTACACTGTACCTGCTGTTCAATGAAGGGTATTACTCTGAAAGTAATGATGCGGTACTACAGGAAGATCTGTGCCTTGAAGCGATGCAGCTCACCTACCTGCTAATAGAAAATGAACTGACCAACCTGCCGGCTGTGAATGCGCTGCTGTCGCTGATGTGTTTTCATGCATCACGGTTTGAAGCAAGAAAAAATGAACAGGGAGAAATGGTTTTGTATCATGACCAGGATGAAACCTTGTGGAACCGGGAACTGATCAGCAAAGGGGTGTACCACCTCAATTTAGCTTCGCAGGGCACCGCCCTGTCCAAGTACCACCTGGAGGCAGGAATAGCCTACTGGCATACCAAAAAAGCAGATACACATGAGAAATGGGAGGCTATACTACAATTGTACAATCAGTTGCTGCAAATAGAATATTCCCCTATCGCTGCTCTAAACAGGACCTATGCGCTATCTAAAGCTAACGGCAAAGAAGAAGCAATAACCGAAGCAGAAAAACTGGCACTGACCGGCAATCCTTATTACCATACGTTACTGGGTGAGCTATATACAGACATAGATAATAAAAAAGCACTCGATCACCTGCAAATGGCCTGCTCATTGGCCAGAACAATTGCTGACAGGCAGATCATTCAAAAGAAAATGGCACTACTGGTTCATTAGTTTGTAGTAGTTTGTTTAAATTTGCAATAGGCCTACCCGGATAAATTCATGAAGATATTCCTTGCACAGCAGAACTACCATATAGGCAACTTTGAAGCCAATACAGCCAAAATGATAGCGGCTATAGAAACTGCCAAACAACAAAACGGCGACCTTATTGTATTTTCTGAGCTATCTGTATGCGGATACCCGCCGAGGGATTTTCTGGAGTTCAATGATTTTATTGAGCAGTGCCTGGCATCTATAGATAAGATAAAGGAAGCTGCAGATACTA
>JAOQAP010000033.1 GCA_025963465.1 Flavipsychrobacter sp. | reverse complement strand
TTGCTGCTACGAATACTTTAGAGATGATGTTTTTCATTTTGTTTGTTTTTAAGTTTGTTTGAGTTATTTGTTTGAGTTTGTTTGTTTCGTTGTTTGATAGGTATAATGCTATTTGTGTGCCATAATTTTAAATTGTTGATAATCAATGACTTACTTTCTGGCACAGCCAAAATAATTCCACCCGCAAGATATGTTTTCCAAATTTTGGAATAATTGCGATCATTGATTCATTTGGAGTAATATTTTTGCCAACAAATAAGAGTTGCGTTACATAACTCCCACAGAACCCTCAAAAACGCACTTGTAAAAAAATCAGGGTACAAGTAACATGTACCACAGTAACTATCAATCGGTTAGCCCCAAAAAAAAATCTATGATAAGACGCTAGCTGTATTATGATACTACACTTTTCGTACTATCATAGATTCCCGTTTTTGCACTCCCCCATATTCATCCAACCTTTGTTATCTGTTACCCGCTTTCACCTGCCGTAGCCGATAGGCGAAGGAGGGAGTAGCCAATAAAACAGGCATCAATCAATTAATCAATCAATCAATAACAAATACTAATCCGCATTACCCCGACTATCTACTAACGACTATCTACTAAATACTAAAACGAAACAATCCCAATTCCTAATTACAAATTCCCAATTCCAATCAAAAAAATCCCTAAATCCAAATCCCCTAAAAAAATGGACAAGAAACAACACGCCCACCACCTCTACATGACACAAGGCATGTCACAGAAACAGATCGCTAAAGAAGTTGGCGTCAGCGAGCGCACCATCTACACCTGGATACACCAGTATGCATGGGAAGAATTAAAACGAGCAGCCTACCAGGCGCCCGCTAAGATCGCAGACAACTTCTATAGCCAACTCATTGAGTTACAGGATTCGATTGCCAAACGGGAACCCGGCAACCGTTTTCCCACACCGCAGGAAGCGGAAGTAAGCCGGAAGTTATTGGTGTGCATCGAGAAGTTGAAAAAGACGACATCACTACCACAAAGCATGCAGGTACTGGAGTCGTTCAGGAATTTTACCCGAAACAAAAATCCGCAGTTCACCAAAGTATTAGTGCAGTACACCGGAGAATTTCTTGAAGGCAAAGCGGTTAATAACTATGCGCCATACGACCTTGAATATGGTGTAGAGCAGGTACTGCCCACTATGCCCTTCTACGAAGAACCGGAAGAAGAAGTAGTACTCGAAAAAGAACCCTGCTACACAGGTAACGCCAAGTGCCTCCACCCGGAAACATGTAATTACCCGGTATGCAGGTACACCGAGCAAGACAAACGCAACGCATCCGACGATCCGCTGGTGAAAAACAGGATAATTCCCATTCCAGCAGTCACAGAGGAAGAAGTAATGGAGCGCTATCAGAAATTCCTGGAAGATCACAACCTCGAGTACAATGAAGAGCTGCAAAGGCATTTCCCGATAGCAAAAGATCCTGCAGATGCACCGGAAAAACCAAAAGAAAAACCGGAAGATATCGGAAGTACACTGGAAGTCTGGAACAACATTGTAACCACCATCGCACAAGAACAAACACCGCCAGCAGAAGCCCCAACAGATAAAACCCAAACCCCGGAAATCCCTAACTCCCTAAATCCCGTTTCAGACAGCAACACCGTCAACTTCATCATCCTGCCACCTTCCGGTCCCGCAGAAACCGGAAGTAACACCGCAGCATGATAATTTATGTAGACGCGCAAAGCAGCAACAGATTAATAGATTTCTCGCGCATACGCAACACTTCCCCTCTTGAGAGAGGGGTGTGTCTAAGTAATATCAGTATTAATATAGCGTTCTTACGGGTTAGTTTATATGGCATGGTCGGTCATTTCTAATACCGCAGAAACCGGAAGCAATACCGCAGCGTAGGGGCTGGGCTTGCCCCTGCCCTCCTCGCGACAGATTACTGATAACACCTCCGGTAACCCGATACTCATAAACACAAAAAAGCCGGCAATTTTGCCGGCTTGTAATTGCTTATAAAAGTATCTTATTTAGTGCTGCTGTCTGCTGATTCATCATCGCTGGCAGGTTTCTCGATCTTATCAAATTCGAAGATGAGGGAGAAACGCAGTGTGTTAGATAGCGGGTTACGGGTAGTACCTGAGCCCTGTGGCACAAGGTAAGATGCGTTGATCTGGAACACATTGTACTTTACACCAAGGCCGGTAGTTATATACTGGCGGTCACCATTGGTCTTATCTTCATAGAAGTAACCTGCGCGGAAAGCAATAGTATTCTGGTACCAGTATTCAGCACCCAGCGATGCGTTTATTTCTTTTATCTGGTCGCCTTTAGAGAACGACTGCAGTATACCCGGCACTACACCTATCTGGTTATCGCCTGTAGCCAGTGGTGGCACCAGCAGCTTGTTCAGGTCCAGTGCAAAAGTGATCTTGTTATACTGGTCTATCTGTGAAGTATAAGCAGCGCCGATACCTATGTTCATTGGTATAAAGTCTTTGCGGCTGGCGTTATAAGATATTTTACCACCCAGGTTGCTCACTACAGCGCCAAAACTGAATGTGTTGCTCTTTATATCATCTATTTCTTTCTTCTTGGTATAATACAGGCCAAGGTCACCGCTGGCAGTATTACCCGGACGGTAGTTGCCGCTGGCACCTACATAGCTTACACCCGATGCGATAGCGGAGTGTATATAACGAAGGCTTACGCCGGCAGATAAGAATTCAGACAGCTTACGTGAATAACCAAGGTCGAAAGAATATTCTCTTGGCATACCCGTTCCTATCGCGTCTCCTATTGCATTGGTATAGTTTATATTACCCAGCGAGAAATAGCGCATAGAAGCACTTACCGCCTGTTCTTTCTTTTCACCGAATTTGGCATAGCCGGAAAGATAAGCAAGAAAGATATCAGGCACCAGGTCCTTAAGCCATGGAGTATAGGTCATAGACACACCATAGTTCTTTTCTGCAAATGGTATTTTACCTACGTTCCAGTACTGTGCATTTGCATCAGCGGTAGTAGCTATGCCTGCATCGCCCATAGCGCCTGAGCGGGCATCAGGTGATATTCTCAGAAAGGGTACAGCGGTAGTCACAAAATTTGCGGTACCGTTCGAGTTAAATTGTGCACTTACTTCAGAAGTTGTGAACCCTGCGAGTATGGTTAAGCCTATTAAAGCAAATCGTTTTGCCATTCTATTATTATTATTAATTATTTTAATTTTTTTGCAAAAATATCCAAATTTATCCAGTAAGTCAACTATAAATTGGCCCTTTATAAGGCATTAACGTACAATGACCAGTTTTTGGTATGCGGAAGACCTAAAACCTTTTTCTGATGATATATTCAGGCGGTAAATATACACTCCCGGAGGTAATAATTGTCCGTTATTGTCCGATCCGTCCCATGTTATTTCATTGCTGCGGCTACCTGTCGGGGTAAATACCTGCTTTATTTCTTTTGCCAGGGCGCCTGCGGCGTTATATATATGTATTTGTATATCCAGTTGTTCATAAGGATGGTTATGCTCAAATACAAAGTGAGTAACATTAGAGAACGGATTAGGATAATTCGCCAGATTTTGAATATCCACTATCTTACCATCTATCACCATAAAGTCCACGCTACCCTCGCCTTCATTGTCATTTACATCCCATGCTCTTACTGTTATCCTGTGCTTACCGTTTGAGAGCCCGTTTATCGGATAGGTAACGAAACCATGCTTATAGGTATTAGGGGCAGTTTCGTAGTAATCGTTAAGTATGAATGGGGTTTCTACCTCATCATCCAGCACAGCAACCAGGTCATGGCCTACATTGTTGCCGGATACATTGATACCCGTAGAATCATAAAGGGACACGAACAGGGACGTATTAGTACCGGTGATGCCTCCGTTACGGAACAGGCTGTCATTGATATAAGGCAGCACAACAGGTGGTGTAGAACTGATCTGCGGATGGTCTGAATAGCCGCCTATTCTCATGGTCGTATCAGCACCCGCAGCATCGGTAATACCATTATGCGCATAGCTGCTTATTTTACCCTTGCCATAGTAATAGTTTATATCCTTAGGCGCTATGAATGCCAGTTTGAATTTACCGTTCTCTACAGTGCCTTTGCCTTTATATACTATGTTATCCTGGAGTTGAAAGGTCCTGTTAGACCCTTTCGGAGTGATCCATTTTATGGTCCTTGGCTTATCATAAAAAGATACCCATACCGGGCCATTAAAATTGCCTATCAGGGCTCCTGTATTATCATGCACACTACCGCTTATTTCATAAGCGCCCAGTGCCTTTATAGTATCTGCTTTTTGCTGGGTAAAGTTATCTGTCACCCCATCTATAGTTATGCTGTACTGCGGGAAATCAGGAGTAAGTGCTGCATCACCCAGCAGGCCGAATTTACGGAAGTTAGCCGTCTCTCCCGGATCATGGGCACCCGGCTTTGAATAGGTCGCATTCTTTGCCTGGCGGCTCGCTTCACCAAAGGTGTTCCAGCTGAAATCAGGGTTGCGCAGGAACTGCGAGATCAGGTACTGCGAATTCAGTGTCTCATTATAAGAAGAATATACAGCCTGTGTAGTGGTGAGTATAGCTATCAGTCCGCCGCCTTCGCGCAGTACCATTTGCTCTGCAGCAGATACATACTGCGGATGGTCGAACTGCCCGAAATCGCAGGTAGCCGTCACCATAAAAGGTAACATGTTCTTGTTGTTCCAGTTATTAAAATCGTCTTGTGTTACTATGCGCTCACCACCCAGTACCTGGGTATTACCATGTCCGTTGTAGTTCATGGCAAATATGCCCCTGAATACATCATTATTGATCTCAGCATTAGCATTAGGACAGCGTTCTCCTGCCGGCGTTGATACTTTAGGTATAGCATTGATGTATACCTTGTCCATATTATATAGGTTAAAGGTACTGTCAATAACCGCTTTTGCCATATGTTCGGCTACCAGCGTATGGTCGCCGGCATCGTCGCTGTCATCCGCTATTGTAGCAGCTGCTATCCTCCATGGGCCCAGCGTTGCAGGATCTGTATAGCCGATTATTTTTGCTACTGCTATCTGTGCATCTGCAAGGTTTCTTGCCGGCAGGCGGCCAACACCTATATCCATTGCATTTATCACTGCATTATTACCTATATCCTCGCTATCATCAAGGAAGCCGTAGAAGTCATCACTGCAAAAATTATTAAGCACATTTATAACGCCATCGTACAATATAGAAGACTCATAAACCGGTACAAAATTGTTGTTATTCACTACCCTGTTCTTATAGTCGTAAGATCCACCACCTATAAGTGTCATATACTTAGGCATCTGGGTGGCGTCTATACCTGCTCTTTTGTAGAACATGCGGGCAAAATCCCTGATAGCGCTAAGGTCCTGGCTGCCTGAAGAGAACTCGTTGTATATCTGCTCAGTAGTAGCTACTGCCACACGCATATTGTCATGCTTCCTGTGGTATTCGGCAAGATCATTAGCCGCAGATACAAAACCCGGGTAACTGATAATGATACAATCCGACTGTGGCATTGCATGCAGGTTCTGATTAGCTACAGTAGCAACAAATTTCGGTGTAAAAAATTTGCCGCTGGTGTTCATAGCAACAAATTCATGTAACACCTGTGCATCCTGCGTAAATGAATATACATTGCCGTTCAGTGAGCCATTCATCAGCACCGGTACCTGTGGGTTTGTTATATCCCATACGCGTGTATTTCCGTCGGCGCCCTGCAGCTGGTAGTTAACTACGTTGCCGGTGCCTACAGACCTCATGTCACGAAAACCCATCTGTTCACCGGTCATTACGAGATTACGGCGGGCATTTATTTCAACATAGTCCAGGTAACCTATTCCATCTGCAACAGAAGGCACGAACTCTATACCAATATTAGCTACCTGCGCATTACACGCTCCGCGACATACCGGGAACATCATAGCCATGACATCTTCAGCGCCGGTAGTGGTATGGTAAGCATTTGAACTGATGATATTGTTATTTACCGATATCCTGAATGTAGAACCACCACTGGATGCTGTATGACCAAGAGAGGTACTGACGAATATACTATCCACCGGGGTACCAATATCGAAAGAAAAATGCTGTAGCGTGTTGCCTGCCTGCGGATAGAACCCTTCACCAAACCATATTTTGCCCAGCTGTATCGGGTTTATACCATCAGAATCATGTACATCATAATAATTGAAAGAGGTAACTGTATTGTTTGCTGATGGTGCGCTTCCCTGGTTCTGTACCCTGGTACCGGAGCCTTGTGTGAATGTGATAAAATAGTAAGCTGTGTCTGAATAAATATTCTTTACGTGGGTAAATGTTTGTGTCAGCAGGTTAGCATTCCACTGGGTAGGACCTACAGCGTAAAACACAGCAGCAGCGCCATTATCAGTGATGAACAGTGAATTCTCCTTAAGGTCAGAAGCACGTGGTATTGCATTGTTCTCCGACAATAAATTACCACCATTACCAAATACACGCATATTGCTCACACTTGCATTGGCAGGCTTAGGCGATAAGGTGGCAATTAAGTTGTTATCTATTTTATAGAAACCTGTTTTTGTAACTGATATTTTGTACCACGTACCTGTCGCTAGTACCGACGTAGAAACATCAGTTGTTTTGGCAGCACCGCCGGCCGGTTTCTTAGGATGCGGTTGTTCATTTACTGTCAGTGTAAAATCAGTGACTCTGTTTACAGCACCTCCGGCATCTGCTTTATAAGCAGGTATGTGTATCACTACAAAAGGCCTCTTGCGGTCCATACCCAGTTTTACAATTGGTTTGGATGGGTCTGCAGCCTTCACGTTTTTCGGAAGTGCTGCATTCTCATAAGAGAGCCCGGATATTATTACTTCCGGCATCAGGTAATCGTCAAGCCATACCTTCTTAGAGATGTAGCCTCCGTCGATATCCTGCTGATGTACCTGGAAAGTTTGAGCATGGGTATATATAGGCTGAAAACTTAATATGGCTAACAGGAAGCAAACTCTTAAGAGTATTATTTTCATATGTAATATACGAGATTGTGCCTTTAACAGGCAGATGACCTTTTCAAAATTAGGCAATTATTGCTAACATAGCCACTGCATGGACATATGTTATGCCATATTAACGTAATTTTATTTCGGATATTACATCCTGTTAAAAATAAAAAATTAGGTTTTTTTTTGCACAAAATCTTTGAAAGCTTGAAAATTTCAAAAGTTTGAGGTATCATTGTAACTACTTTTAACATTGTACTTACTAATTAGTGTAAATATTTTGGTTCAATTATGAAAAGAAAAATCATTGGTATTAGCTTGCTTTGCATAGGGACAGCTACATTTTTCTCAGCATGCTCATCAGCCGGTTCTCATAAAAAAGGCAAGGGTGATAACGTATCGCAGGTAACAGGGTGGCCACTGAATGATAAACGTTGGGGAGGCTTTGAAGTTTCAGACTACAAGGGCCAGCAAACTCCAGTGGGCATGGCATACGTACAGGGCGGCCGCTTTACAATGGGCGCAACTGATGATGAAATGCCGACTTTAGAGAACAACAGTATGAGGCGCACGGTTTCAGTTTCTTCTTTCTATATGGACCAGACCGAGGTTTCTAACGTTAGCTATCGCGAATACGTATACTGGATGAACCGTTCTTATGGTAATGACTACCCTGAGTTGGTTAACTCTGTAAAGCCCGACGAAACTGTGTGGCGTTCTGCTCTTGCATATAATGAACCGTATGTAAAGAACTACTTCAGCGCATCGGCGTATAATAACTACCCTGTAGTAGGTGTAAACTGGTACCAGGCAAATGATTTCTGCCAATGGCGTACAGACCGTGTGAACGAGTTCCTGGTAATACAGGCGGGTGCACTGAAACCAAACAAGGACCAGTCTGGTGAAGACGTTTTCACAACGCAATCATACCTTGCAGGCCAGTATGAAGGTACACAGGGAGGAAAACCACATCACGATCTTGACCCTAACGGATCTGGCAAACGTCCTCTTAAATTACAGGATGGTGTATTCCTTCCGGACTACCGCCTGCCTACAGAAGCAGAATGGGAATATGCAGCGCTCGGCCTGATAGGTAATAACCCAAGCCCTGAGAACAAACGCCGTCGTGGTGAGGAAGTTGTTACAGACCGCAACTCTCTGCCATGGGGACCAAAAAATACTACACGTTACGGATTACACAACCAATACCAGGGCGAATTTGAAGGTAACTTCATGCGTGGTAAGGGTGACGCGATGGGCGTAGCTGGTGGCCTTAATGATAATGCTGATGTTACTGCACCGGTTAAATCTTTCCTTCCAAACGCTTTCGGCCTGTATAACATGGCTGGTAACGTGAACGAATGGGTTATGGATACTTACCGTCCTTCTTCTCACGAAGATGTGGATGAATTCCGTCCATTCCGTGGTAACCTGTATACTAAGACAAGACTGCAGGAAGATGGTACTATCGAAGAGAAAGATACTATCGGTCATATACCTACTGCTATAATGACAAACACAGAGGTACAGTCTAATGGTCGTTATGAAACAAGGACAGGTGATCTTGCCAGCTACAGAGATGGCGATAGCTTATCACAGGTTACTTACGCTTATGGCGCTAACACACTGATCAACGACTCTACTAAGGTGTACAAAGGTGGTTCATGGCATGATCGTTCTTACTGGGTATCTCCTGGTACGCGCCGTTACATGCAGGGTAACTTATCCAGCTGCACTATCGGTTTCCGTTGTGTAATGGATCGCTTAGGCAGCCCTGATGGCGACCAACAGCCAGGTGGTAACAACTTCGGCCGTGAAAAAAGGCACAAGAGATAATCAATAACAACAGCTTTATAAAAGAACCCCTTCCATTTTAGAAGGGGTTCTTTATTTTTACAGAGAAATGGAAATAGCCGAATTATATAAATTATACCTTGCCAACCCCACAGTGCAAACGGATACCCGCAAGTTGCACGAAGGAGGCATATTCTTCGCCCTTAGCGGTGCAAACTTCGATGGTAATACATTTGCGCAACAGGCGCTGGAAAAGGGCGTGGCATACGCTGTAATAGACAATGCAGCCTATGCTATCAATGATCAGTGTATAGTGGTAGATAATGTACTCACCACACTGCAGCAGCTGGCCAGATACCACAGGCAGCAATTCACTATACCATTCATAGCCATTACAGGCTCTAACGGTAAAACAACCACCAAGGAACTGATAGCAGCAGTACTGCGTACACGTTTCACAACCTATGCTACAGATGGCAACCTGAACAACCACATAGGTGTGCCGCTAACGCTTCTAAAAATAAAGAAGGACGCACAGATGGCCATTATAGAAATGGGCGCCAACCACCAGAAAGAAATAGCCAGCTACTGTGAGATAACATTGCCTACACATGGTATCATTACCAACTGCGGCAAAGCGCATATAGAAGGCTTTGGCGGCATAGAAGGTGTAAGAAAAGGCAAAGGGGAGCTATATGATTTCATCCGGGAACATGAGGGTGTGATATTCCGCAATACGGACCTGGAATACCTGCCTGAAATGGCAAAAGGAATAAAGCAGCAGATCACCTACGGCAGCAGCGATGCAGATTATACAGGCAAGCCGCTGACCAATGGCGTTTTCCTGGACATAGCCATGCTAACAGCTGGCACAGAAACTACTGTGAAGACCAACCTTGTAGGCGCATACAATTTTCCGAATGCCATGGCAGCAATAGCTATAGGGCTGTACTTCGGGATAAGTATTGATGAGATAAAAAATGCCATAGCTGCATATGCTCCTGATAACAGCCGCTCCCAATGGCTGCAGAAAGGCAGCAATAAGATAATACTG